>JBEISB010000163.1:0-5197 GCA_040375635.1 Chitinophagaceae bacterium
CGGGGTTACCCCACCTACAACGTTGGTACCATACTCAATCATCTGAGAGGCATGAAATGTACCTTCAGAACCGGTAAAACCTTGCACAATTACCTTACTTTGCTTGCTGACTAAAACGCCCATATTTTTGTTTGTCTTTTTGTTAAGGCCGCAAATGTAGAGCAGAATCTCGAAAAGAGAAATTTTAAATCCATAGTGTTGAATTGGTTTTTCGAATAATTTGATGATTTTTTAAAAAAAGAACTTACTTTTGCCGCCCTGTTAAGGGGTATAGGATGAAACATAACCGGGAATTTGAAATTGCATTTGTTGGTCTCAAACCTGGAGAACACAACTTCTCATACAACATAACAGATTCTTTCTTTGAACGTTTTGAGAAACCCGAATTCCATGATGCGGAAATTGAAGTAAAATTGGTGCTGGATAAAAAACCGAGTACCTTCTTTCTTAAATTCTTTATCAATGGAAACGTCATAATTCCTTGTGATCGTTGTGCAGACGACTATCCCTTGGTATTATGGGACGAATTTGAACTCCTAGTGAAGGTGATTGAGGATATTGAAGTGGAGCGAAAATCGGCCGATGACCCTGAGGTGGCCTATATGGGTCGTTCAGAAAGTATGTTAGATGTGTCTACTTGGATTTATGAATTTATCATTTTAAGTATACCCATTCAGCATATACATCCCGATCACGAAGACGGAAGTTCTGGATGCAACCTTGATGTGATTGCCTTTCTCGAAAAATCAAAAGAAGAAGCCTCGAAATTGGTCTGGAAAGATTTACAAAAACTGAAAAATAAAAACTAAGCAATATGCCTAATCCTAAACGCAGACACTCGCAGCAACGCAGCGCCAAGCGTCGTACGCACTATAAGGCTATCATCGATACATTAAGCATCGACAAAACTTCTGGTGAAACTCACATGCGTCATCGCGCTCATTGGTCTGAGAATAAATTATACTACCGCGGGCGTGTAGTCATGGAAAAAGCGGTGAAAGAAGTAACACCGGAAGAGGATAATAATCCTGAAGCTTAATCCCCATCCTGTGCAATGCGTATAGGACTGGACATGATGGGCGGTGATTATGCACCTGAGCAAGCCTGCTTGGGTGTTACTCATTTTCTGTCAAAATATTCCGATTGTCATCTAGTCCTACTCGGTGATGAGGAGGCTATTCTCAAGGGGATACCTCAATGGGAATCGCTGCCTATTACTATCGTTAATACCCAGGATGAGATCGGCATGCACGAACATCCTACCAAGGCAATGAAAGAAAAACCAAACTCAGCCATGGTGGTTGGTTTTGGGATGTTAGCCAAAGGAGCTCTCGATGCTTTCTTAAGTGCTGGTAATACCGGTGTTATGTTGGTAGGGGCCAGTCATATGGTAAAAAATGTAGAGGGATTGTTACGGCCTTCTATTCCTACCCCAGTACCCCAATTGAGTGGCGGATATAGTATCATGTTAGATATTGGAATCAACGCCGATTGTAAACCTGAATATTTGAGCCAGTTTGCCGTTTTAGGAACTGTCTATGCAAGAGATATTTTGGGCATGGATTCGCCTCGAGTGGGTTTACTGAATATTGGAGAAGAAGAAGGTAAAGGAAATTTGTTGGCGCAAGCTACCTACCCTTTGCTGAAAGAAAATTCAAAAATTAATTTTATTGGAAATATTGAAGGTCGAGATTTAATAGATGACAAAACAGATATTATTCTCACGGATGGTTTTACCGGAAATATTCTCCTCAAGTTTGCCGAATCTTTGTACGACGTTATTCGGGTGAAGGCAAACGTAGAAAGCAAATTCCTCGATCGATTTAATCATCGTATTTATGCTGGTGTTCCTGTTTTAGGATGCCGTAAGCCAGTAGTTGTTGGTCATGGTGTTTCTCTTTCCGATTCTTTTAGTGGTATGCTGGAATTAGGTCGCAAGATGATACAATCGCGTATGTGCGAAAAAATGGAGCATATCTTTACAGAAGCCTAATATTTATGATCATGGAAGAGGAGATTTACGAATTTCTCTTTTCCTTTCCCCGCCTCGGTTTATCTTTACGCTCATGAAGCCCTTTTCTTTTATTTCAACACCCAACAAATTGGGTATTTTAGGGGGCGGACAATTGGGCAAGATGTTGCTGCAATGTACGCGAACCTGGGATGTTTATACGAAGGTATTAGATCCTGATTCGCAGGCGCCGGCAAGGTTAGCTTGCGATGAATTTCATGTAGGGAGTTTGAAAGACTTTGATACTGTATACCATTTTGGGAAAGATTGCGATGTACTCACTATCGAAATCGAACATGTGAATGTTGAGGCTTTGCATATATTGAAAGCAGAAGGTGTAAAAATTCATCCCGATCCCGAAGCCTTAGAAATCATTAAAGACAAAGGGTTACAGAAGATGTTTTTTATAGCTAACGAACTGCCGACTTCTGATTTCGCCTTGTTTGATAACAAAGCTCATTTATTGCTTGCTATAGAAAAAGGGCATGTAAAATTACCTTTTGTTCAAAAGAGTCGCACCGATGGTTATGATGGACGAGGTGTGCAAGTCGTGAACACAGACGCAGATCTTGAACAACTCATAGATGCTCCTTGTTTGGTAGAAGAATTGGTTCAGCTACGCGAAGAAATTGCCGTGATTGCCGCCAGGAACGAGCAGGGTGAGATCGTTTGTTACGACCCGGTAGCCATGGAGTTTGTAGAAGGAGCAAATATGCTCGACTTATTACTTTATCCCTATAATCCTGGCAAGGCATTGCATGATGAAGCTCAGAAAATTGCGTCAACATTGATTCAGGCATTCAATATCTGTGGTTTATTGGCTGTAGAATTTTTTATTGATATAGAGGGACGTTTGTTTATTAACGAAGTGGCCCCTCGTCCGCATAATAGCGGTCACCAAACTATCGAAAGTAGTATCACTTCTCAATACGAGCAACATCTGCGTGCTATCTTAAATTTGCCATTAGGCAGCACTGATGTTATTATCCCATCCGCAATGGTTAATCTATTAGGGGCAGAGGGATATCATGGACAAGTACACTACGAAAACTTTGACACCTGTTTATCGAAGCCAGGGGTTCACTTACATATTTACGGAAAAAAACAAACCAAGCCGTATCGAAAAATGGGTCATGTTACTGTTACCCATACTTCTTTAGATGAGGCAAAAAAAATAGCGTTATGGGTAAAACAA
The DNA here is from genome assembly GCA_040375635.1 of Chitinophagaceae bacterium. Classification (GTDB taxonomy): domain Bacteria; phylum Bacteroidota; class Bacteroidia; order Chitinophagales; family Chitinophagaceae; genus OLB11. The sequence continues at coordinate 3,207 of JBEISB010000163.1, forward strand.
CAACTGCAAGTAAAAAGCCTCTAGTGGGCATCATTATGGGGAGTGATAGTGATTGGAAGGTGATGAAGGATGCCTCAGACTTTTTACAATCGATGGATATTGAACATGAGTGTTCGATTGTTTCGGCTCATCGTACGCCCAAAAGAATGATGCAATACGCGCAACAAGCTGCAGGCAGAGGAATTCGGGTAATTATTGCCGGTGCCGGCGGGGCTGCTCATTTACCCGGAATGGTGGCGAGTATTACTCCTTTACCTGTGATTGGGGTGCCGGTAAAATCGAGCAATTCTATCGATGGATGGGATTCTGTATTGTCGATATTGCAAATGCCGAACGGGGTTCCGGTAGCTACCGTTGCGCTCAATGCTTCTAAAAATGCAGGCATTTTGGCTTTGCAAATTTTGGGTAGCTCACATCAAAATCTACAGAAAAAAGTAATTGATTATAAAGCGTCGTTAGAGGCTGAGGTGATGAAAAAAGTAAAAAAGTTTCCTCCTCGCGATTAATCGCAAAGCGCCATGGCGAGTTCGGTTAGACATTGTAATTTGATGTCGATGAGTTCGTGACTTTCTGGTAAGGGATTTGTGGTTTCTACATACACGGTTGTCATGCCCAATCGTTTTCCAAATTCCATATCGCTCAGGTTATTGCCAACCATTACACTTTGCTGAAAATTAATGTCCGGAAAATCTTTTTGTGCTGCTAACGCCATGCCGCTATTGGGTTTTCGCAGCATGGAATCATTTTCGATAGAAGGGGCATAATAAATGTGATCGATAGTGCCACCCTTGAGCTGAATGCCTGAGCACATAAGTTCATGAATCTCTTTCAAATCCTGATCACTCATTAAGCCCTTGCCAATGCCACGTTGGTTAGTAACAATGATGGTGCGACCAAATCGTTGATTGAGTGTAGCAATCGCCTCAGGTATGCCTTCATAAAAATGAAACTCCTGAGGAGTGCGTATATAATCTTGTTTTTTTTCTACATTAATCACCCCATCACGATCTAAGAAAAGAGTCCATTGTTTCGAAACCAAGCGATTTAGTTCTGATAAATGCATCATTATTCTCCCAATTCTTTACGGTGAAAGTAATAAGGTATTTCAGTTTGTGCTTTTTCGTAATCTTCGGGGATGCCGATATCTAAAAAATAATTGGTTTGTATAAATCCTGCCATCTCCCGCTCATGCAAATGATTTTCGAGATAGGCTGTTTCGAATGAAAATTTTTGGGGGAAGGGTATACTTAGAAATGCCTTTTTGAATAGGCAATACACACCCCCATTAATTAATCCACTCGCGTTTTCTTTTTTTTCGTGGAAGGTGGTGATTAATTCATGTTCATCCGTTTCAACAAGTCCATAACGACTGGCATGCAACATCGGTTTTAACGCTAACGTGCAATCGGCCATTTTATTGCGCTGAAATGCTAACATAGCATCGAGGTCAACGTCAAAAAAAGTATCACCATTCAAGATAAATACATCTTCGGTTTGCACGAATTGCATGGCTTGGGCAATGGCTCCACCCGTACCTAAGGGTTCTTCTTCGATAGAAAAGCTAACGTGACAAGGAAAAACATCAGGGTTGTTTTCTACATAGTCCATGATCATTTCTCGTTTATGACCAACGGCTAAAATAATATGTTGAAAATGATAGGGTTTGAGATACTGAGCGAGATAAAATAAAAACGGTTTCCCCGCAATATCAGCCAAGCATTTGGGTTTATCCGGGACAGCCGATTGAAGCCTTGTGCCGAGTCCGCCTGCTAGAATGATACATTCTTTATACTCCATGATTGAAATAAGATTCTTCTACCAATTGACAAATAATATGACCGATTAAAATATGACATTCTTGAATCATATTCGTGGTCTCTCCCGGAGCCAAGATCGTTAGATCTGCAAGTGCTTTACATTTACCGCCGTCTTTTCCAGAAAGCAGAATCGATTTACCACCGCATTTTTTAACGGCTTCTAACGCGCGTAAA
>JBEISB010000271.1:0-1656 GCA_040375635.1 Chitinophagaceae bacterium
AAAGCGCATATTCATTTTAACATAGATTAAACCTTTTGCACGAAACAACATCTACGAGGCCCCATATTCAGATTCATGCCCCAATTATCTCCTTTCAAAAAATTTCTTTTTGTATGACCACCAACCAAGCTACCGACTATGGTTATGTGCAACGACAAATTCTATCCAATTCCGGTCATCTGCGCATTACCGTAAACGCTAACGAAACCAAAGTAGAATATATAAGAGCGTATAAACCTGCCGACGAAAGTGCTACCCGACATAATAAAGATATTGCAGCTACTTATATCATTCCGGCTGTAAATTGTTACGATTCTATGAGCACTAATATTCCGGTTATCTGGAACGCCGAATATGCCAATGAGTTAATTTACCCCAATCCTTTTCAGCAACAAACTCAAATTCAATTTAGCCTCATCAAGACCGATAATGTATCCATAGACATTTATCATGCGAATGGGATATTGATTCGCAGACTGATTACAAACACCCAGTTATCTGCTCGGAAATATCTAATCACATGGGATGGGAAAGATAGTGACAACCGAAAGATTCCGGGCGGCCTATATTTGATTCGTTGTTATACCGACTCAAACCTTCTATTTAACGATAAAATTATTTTCAATCAAAATTAGCTTCTACATTAACCTTTATGAAAACATTGCTTCTACTCCTTGCTTTTTTTCTTTCTATTTTTTCTGTTCAAGCGCATACCCTTGGATATGAAAATACCTTACCCAGGCATTGGAAACTTAATACTTCCCAAAATGAAGTAGTTGGGTACTTACTGATGGTAAAAAATAATAAGGTGGCAATAGAAACACCCAATCATACCATAATACAAATACCGATGGTAGATTTCTCAAAACCCGACCAGCAGTATATCGAAGCGCGTTATGCGAAAATCAAGGCCCAAAACCCATATACTGTTTCAACATCAAGCACAAACCATTTGTTTACCACAAAAACGGTCGCCATCTTAATAGCTTTGCTTTTGGGAGGCTTTTTAGTATATAAGCTTCCGGCACCTTCGATGAAAAAATTTGCCTACCCCATTCTAGGGTCTGGCGTTTTATTTACCTTGTTTAGTTTTGGTGCACACGAGATGAAACTACGACAACTCACTACCAGTCTTGGTTTTCTCGACTCTACTTTTGCTCCTTTTACACCCAACGTTCATACCTTCTCAGATTCGAATTATTACTATGTCGAATCGCAAGGTATTCCTGCCACCCATGGCATGATGGTTGGCATTTCGAACCATGGCTGGCAACAACAGGTTCCTATTCCTCAATGTTATCTCGGAAACAATGCATGGCCTATCCCATTGCACCCTGTATTAGCTACAAATCCAATCCCCGTTGATACGATTCATTTCACCCGAGGTGCGATAGCGATTGCAGCGAATGGCGTGCCTATTTTTAATGTGCATACGAATACAGGTGTTGATTCGTATATCGATGGACAATTAGATAATTATGGTGGTCATTGCGGACGCGCCGATGATTATCACTACCATTTAGCCCCCTTGCATCTGTATAATTATACCCTTCCATCACTCCCTATCGCTATGGCACTAGATGGGTTTGCTGTGTATGGCGGTGTTGAACCCGATGGCAGTGCAATGCAAGCCCTAGATGCAAACCATGGCCATAC
>JBEISB010000259.1:0-1994 GCA_040375635.1 Chitinophagaceae bacterium
TTCTTTGGCGTACTTCTTTTTTTTTTTTACTAATTTAACGGCTTGTTGCATACATATTAATTTTTGGTGTGGCTATGTTACAACTTATTATAATAAAATAAAATTTTTTGACAAAAAAAAAAACGCCCTAAGGCGGCTTTCTCTATTATTTTGTTTGGATTATGGAAAAATCCCTAATTCCATATAGCTAATACCGACCTTATTGATAGAATTCACAAAAGCAGCGGTACGCATATCGCTAATTTTTTTGTTCTTCATCCAAATATCGCGGATTTCGTGGTAAGATCCGATCATCGTATCTTCTAAACCACTATGTACTAAATCTACTTCATCAGGTCCGTGCAAGATAATGCTGCGCTCGGCTTTGCTTACTTTTTTACCGGTAAGACTTTCGATAGATCCCAAGATATTGGTATTCATGTTTTCGCTAAAACGCTTCTCCATACGGCCATAACGAACATGGCTCAAATTCTTTAACCATTCGAAGTATGATACGGTAACCCCTCCAGCATTGATGTACATATCGGGGATAACCACAACGCCTTTTTTAGCCAGGATCGCATCTGCATCCGGGGTTAAAGGACCATTTGCCGCCTCGGCCACAATACGAGCTTTAATACGAGGAGCATTATCGCCATTGATTACATTTTCTAATGCCGCAGGTATCAAGATATCGCAAGGCAATTCGAGCGCCTCAGCAGATTTTTTATGACTTTTCGCCCCTGGGAAATTCAAAATAGAACCTGTCTTCTTGCGGAAAGCAACAACAGCTTCTACATCTAATCCTTTAGGATTGGATATCGCCCCTTCGTATTCGGCAATTCCAACGAGAGTAGCGCCTCCTTCTTGGAAATATTTTGCGGCATGATAACCTACATTTCCTAAACCTTGTACAACCACTTTTTTATCACTAAGTCCAGTTGTCATACCCAACTTCTTCATCATATCTTGGTCGTTACACATTTCGCGAACGCCAAAGTATACGCCTAATCCAGTAGCTTCGGTACGACCTCTTACCCCACCTTGGGTTACAGGTTTACCGGTTACACAACCTGCAGCATCGATTTCGCCCGGACGTAAACTCATATAGGTATCTACGATCCAACTCATCTCGCGAGGGCCTGTTCCGTAATCGGGAGCGGGCACATCAATACCAGGCCCGATAAAGTTTTTCTTCACCAACTCAGCGGTATAACGACGCGTAATTTTTTCTAAATCGTATGGGTTAAGGACTTTAGGATTGATTTTAATTCCTCCCTTCGCACCACCGAATGGCACATTAACAATGGCACATTTGTAAGTCATCAGCGCGGCCAATGCCATAACCTCATCCTGATTTACATCCATACTGAAACGAATTCCTCCTTTAACCGGTAGTTTATGATGAGAGTGCTGAACGCGATAGGCTTCTACTACTTCAACTTTATCGGCAATTTTTACCGGAAATTTCATGCTGTAAACACTGTTACAAGCTTTGATCTGGTTTAAAATCCCTTTGTCTTTAATGTCTGTAAAAGGAGCAGCTTTGTCGAAATTACGTTCAACACTTTCGAAAAAGCTATAATGTGCATTCGTACTTTTTGATGCTTTGGCCATAGTTACTTTTTTTTGTTGTATAAATTTTATGAAGTTTATTGTTTCTGTTTTTCACTGGTTATATTGATGAAGGCGGTTATTGTTATTCCCTTATCGTTTCTCATTTTCCAGTTTCAAAATTCTTCTTTCCATACTAATGAGCATAAAAAGAAGGCCGACAAATATAGTGAGCAACACCAAAACCACAAGGTATATTTTGCCATTTTGATGAAGGATATCAGCCATTTCAACCCTTGGCGGATTGCCTGTAGATTGCGCCATCACAGTGCCTGGAAATGCGCTTATTATAGATAAAAGAAAGTAGAGTGAAGCCTTCATAGAAAGAGTTCGGGGGTTTCTAATTTACGAATACGAATACGGAGTTGACTAATCCAAACGCCTAGTAAAATCCAACCCAA
>JBEISB010000013.1:0-19271 GCA_040375635.1 Chitinophagaceae bacterium
CGGTCAAGATGATTGCTCAATATCTGGGAATACAACCCGAAAGCCTGAGCAGAATTCGGAAAGAAATTAGTCTGTAAGCGGTATTTATTTGGGGACTGCGCATTGTAATCGCTTAATCATCGAATCATACGAATGCGATAGTATCCGATAGAAAACAGGGAAGGTTTAGCGAATACCTGCCACTATTTTGTAGACTGATTATTGATGGCCCGTGCTAACAAAATGTCCTTTTCTGTAATCGCCGATTCGCTATGTGTATGTAATCGAAGGATAACCTTGTTGTATACATTCACAATTTCAGGATGATGATCTGCTTGTTCAGCTAGTATGCCTGTCTGCACGATAAAGCCTAGGGCTTCCTTGAAATCACGAAACACAAATGTTTTTTCAATCGAATCCTTCGTATGTGTCCAACCAGGTAAGGTTACTAGCGATTCGTCAAGTTCAGATTGGCTCAGTATCATTATCTGCTAAATTTCGCGACTCCCATCAAATGCCTCAAGCTCATTAGCCACTTCGGTCAAAAAGCTAGCCCCTAAGGATCCATCTACAATACGATGATCATAACTAAGAGATAGGTACATCATATGGCGGATGGCAATCACATCCCCTTGTGGGGTTTCAAGAACCATAGGACGCTTTTTAATGGCGCCTACAGCTAAGATAGCAACCTGAGGTTGATTGATGATAGGGGTGCCCATCAAGCTACCGAAGGTCCCAACATTAGTGAGGGTAAATGTACCTCCTTGGGTATCATCGGGTTTGAGTTTGTTATTACGCGCGTTATTGGCCATGGCATTCACCTCCTTGGTTAAACCAAACAGATTTTTTGTATCTGCATTTTTAATCACAGGAACAATCAAATTGCCTGATGGTAGAGCGGCCGCCATGCCGATATTGATATCTTTTTTAAGAATGATATTATTTCCATCTAAGCTACAATTAATCATAGGATACTTCCGAATGGCATTGACTACAGCTTCAATAAAGATGGGGGTGAAAGTGATTTTTTCGTTGTATTTCTTTTCGAAGGCACCTTTCACTTTATTTCTCCAATTTACGATATTGGTTACATCGGCTTCGGTAAAGCTAGTTACATGCGGAGAAGTAGCCTTACTTTTTACCATATGATCGGCAATCATCTTACGCATTCTGTCCATTTCAATAATCTCTACATTTCCAGAAGGTACACTTGTAGAAACAAGGGGTGCAGATGATGTGGCTACAGGAGTTTGCGTAGGTGCTGATGCAGGTGCTGCTCCGGTTTTACGGTTGGCGACATATTGGAGTATGTCTTTTTTCGTAACACGACCTTCGTTGCCTGTGCCTGGAATATTTTCGAGTTCTGACATGCTAACGCCTTCAGCAGAGGCAATATTGAGCACTAAAGGAGAATAGAATTTATTATTACCTGCTGTACCAACTGAAGCAGGTGGGGTATTGACAACAGGGGCAGGGGGATTACTCACGGCAAAAGGCGCTGATGCAGGAGTAGCGATAGGTGTTGGCGTAGGACTGGCTACCGAAGAGGCTCCTGTGTTGATACGGGCAATCACCTTACCTACCGGAACCACTTCATTTTCTTTGAATAATATTTCAGCAACGGTACCAGCCGCTGTAGAAGGCACTTCACTATCTACTTTATCGGTGGCAATCTCCAGCAAAGTTTCATCCATTTTAATGGCATCACCTACTTGCTTAGTCCATTTTAAAATGGTCGCTTCCATTATACTCTCACCCATCTTAGGCATTACCAGGTCAACTAAACTCATGTCATTGATTTTAAAGGGGTAAAGGTAAAAAGTTTTGCCGATTAAGCAATTGACGGATTTGAAAATTCAAGAATATCGTGGCTTTCGGGTATAACAAAAGGCTATGGCTATTTCCGGCTGTTAATTTCGTCGCGAATTTGCGCTGCCCGGATATAATCTTCCTTATCAAGCACGTCTTGCAACATATTTTGCAAATCGGTAAGGCTCATAGAAACCAAATCGTTTTTATTGGGTTTGGGTTTCTTTTTTTCGACGGGCGCTTTCGGATTTTCATTCATTTGTAATCCTGCAGTATCGAGTATGCTCTCGTAGGTATAAATCGGACAATCGAAACGAACGGCCAAGGCTAGGGCATCGGAAGTGCGAGAGTCTATTTCTATGGTTTCTACGGGCGACTGACAAATGAGTTTTGCGAAAAATATACCTTCATGAATGCGGTGTATGAGCACCTCGATGAGCTTTAATTCAAAGGCACTCATCATATTCTTCATCAAATCGTGCGTTAAGGGTCGCGTAGGCTGCATATTCTCTAAGGCTACGGCAATCGCCTGTGCTTCATAGCCACCAATCACAATGGGTAATTTGCGTACCCCATTGACTTCGCCCAGAACAACGGCATACGAGTGCGATTGTGTAACGCTGTGCGAGAGAGCAACAATCTCAAGTTCTAGTTTCTTTGAGCTCATAATCTTGGGGAGGACAAATATACAGATTTATCAGGCGTTTTGTGCGGCCTTATATTTATTAAAGGCTGCTGTTAGTTTTGGCAAAATCTCAAACGCATCGCCTAACACTCCATAATCGGCTGCCTTAAAAAAGGGAGCTTCAGGATCTTTATTAATTACCACAATGGTTTTAGAACTGTTTACACCAGCCAGATGTTGTATAGCGCCAGAAATCCCTACGGCAATATATAAATTAGGTCGGATGGTGCCACCTGTTTGTCCTACGTGCTCATGATGCGGACGCCAATGAGAGTCTGCAACTGGACGAGAGCAAGCCAAAGTAGCGCCAATGCTTTGTCCTAATTCTTCGAGGATACCCCAATTTTCAGGTCCTTTTAATCCTCGACCTCCACTAACAACGAGTTCGGCTTCTGATAAGGGCACAATACCTGTTACCTTGTTTACGCTTTCTACCTTTATAGCAAAATCACTTTCACTGAACGAAATCGAAGCAGTTTGTACAGTGGCTGTTTGATTCATTTTTTCAACAGCGAATGAATTTGGGGTAATAGCAATCACCTTAACCGTAGCATTCATCTTCACGAAGGCAAATGCCTTACCTGCAAAGACACTCTTTTTCACCACAAACCCATTACTCATATCAGGATGGCTAATGGCGCCAGCTACCAATGAGGCTTTGAGGCGGGCAGCAACACGCGGGGCTACCGCTTTTGCAGTAATATTATTCGAGAAAATAATCGTTTGGGCATTTTCTTGATGGGCTAAGCTGGCGATGGCATGACAATAAGCCTTGCTATCCACTGTATTTAGTCGGGCATCATTTACATGAAATACCTTATGGGCGCCATATTCACCTAAGAGAGCTGCCTCAGAGGTTTCGCCCAATACCACAGCACCAACTTGCAAACCTTGAGCAGCAGCTAGTTTGGCAGCATAATTTACAACTTCGAAGCTGGCTTTTTTGAAAGTGCCGTTACTCAATTCGGCAAAAACTAATATCATGATGGAATTTGTTTGGGGGTTAGGTTAAATCACTTTGGCTTCTTCATGTAACAATCGAACAAGTTCGTCCATATTGTCAGCATCTATCATCTTCACACCGGTTTTTTGAGTCGGTAAATCATACGACACAATTTGTGTAAGGGTATCGCAATCTTGTGTAGCTACAACTTTTAGTGGTTTAGTGCGGGCGGCCATAATACCTCGCATATTCGGGATACGAGCTTCTGCCATACCTTTCTGACAAGAAATGACAAGCGGCATCGTGCAACTGTTTGTTTCTTCTCCGCCTTCAATTTCACGATTTACAATAACGCGGCCAGACTCAACATCTAGCTTGGTCGCATGAGAGATAAAGGGGCGGTCTAATAACTCCGCTACCATAGCGCCAATACTGGCATTCCCATAATCGATACTTTCTTTACCCGTCAAGATCAAATCGTAAGATTGGGTGTTAGCATACGCAGCAATTTGTGTGGCAATATAGTAGCTATCATTGCTTTCGCCATCAATACGAATGGCCTCATCGCCTCCTAAGGCCAAGGCTTTACGAATCACAGGTTCTACATCGGCTTTGCCAACAGTGATCAAATGCAAGTTTTGAGCAATGCCCGCTTCTTTTAGTTCGAGGGCTCGCACTAAGGCATACCATTCGTCGTAAGGATTGATAATCCATTGAATGCCCGCCTCATTGAGTGCCGAATTATTATCGGTAAACCCTATTTTTGCGGTAGTGTCTGGCGCCTTGGTGATGCAGACAAGTATGTTCATAGAAAATACGTTTATTTTGAGGCGCAAATATAACTAATGAGTCAGGAAATTAGCAAGAATACCGAACAATGTAGAATCGATAAACTCGAAGCCATGTTAGTGCAACAGCCCCACGACTGTTTTCTGTTGCATGCTTTGGGATTAGAGTATAGTAAGTCGGGGAACTATACAAAATCACTTGATTTCTTTAAGCAGGTACTTGTGGTTGATGAGAATTATGTAGGTACCTATTATCATCTCGCAAAATTGTACGAACGATTGGGACAGGAGAGTGAGGCCATGGACATCTACCAGCAAGGGGTAATGATTGCTACCCGGTTAAAAGATATGCATGCCCGCAATGAATTATTAATGGCTATGGATGAACTCGAATAAAGTGATAACCCAAGAAAGTTTTCCCACATTGCGTTTGCCGGCATCGGCTCATCCGCAGACTCGATATTTATTGGCCGTTAGTGGTGGCATAGATTCGATGGTAATGGCTCAGCTATTTTTATCGCAAAATGTATCCTTTGGCATCGCTCATGTAAATTTTCAATTGCGTAACCAGGCCTCTTTACTGGATGAAGAGTTGGTGAAAGACTGGTGTATCACCAAGGGGATCCCGTATTGGATAGAACGAGCCGATACTCAACAATACGCCGATCAACATCATGTTTCGATACAAGTGGCTGCTCGACAAATTCGCTATGCCTTTTTTGAATCGATTCGCAGTCGTGAGCAATACGATTACATAGTGACTGCTCATCATCGCGACGATGCGATTGAGACCCTATTGTTTCATTTCTTTCGGGGTACAGGTATGCAAGGGTTACAGAGTATTCCGTATCAAAATGGATATATCATACGTCCCTTATTATTAATACCCCGTGCCGATATCGTTCGTTACGCCGATGCTTATCAGGTTCCCTATCGAAACGATGAGAGTAATGAAAAGCGAATGTATACCCGAAATAAAATTCGACTCAGTATTATCCCACAGCTCGAAGAAATTTTCCCCTCCTTTTTAGCAACGATGCAAAAGAATATTACTCGTTTTCAAGATGCGGCCATCTTGTATCAAGATACAGTTGATACGCACCTGAAAAACCTCATCGAGAAACGAGGACAAGATTACTACATCCCGCTGAAGAAATGGAATCAACGAAAAGCGAAACAAACCTTGCTTTACGAATGTTTGAAGACTTTTAATTTTACGCCCGATCAAACAGAAGGTGTTATTGCGTTACAAGAATCGCAGTCGGGTAGTTTTATCGAAAGTCAGTCCCATAGAATTTTTAAGAATCGCGATTTTTTTATCATCACCAGTAAACAAACCGATGCCGCAGATATCATTTTAATTCCAGAGAATGTCACGAAGGTAGATACCCATGATTTTCAGATGCAATGCCAAAAGGTTGAGGCTAAAGACATTCAGTTTACGAATGACTTGCATTCGATTTATGTAGCGGCTGATTTACTGCGCTATCCACTCATCCTTCGCAAAGCACGAACCGGCGACTATCTCTATCCATTTGGAATGATGAAAAAGAAAAAAGTATCGAGGGTGCTCATTGATGCGAAGTTATCGATGCCCGAAAAAGAGCGTGTTTGGGTTCTAGAGTCTGATAAAAAAATAGTTTGGATCGTAGGGATTAAACCTGACAATCGGTTTCGGGTACAAAAAGAAAAGGATGCTGTTATGATTAGCATCCTTTTCCAATAATTCAAAAATTTACTTTTTTAGAGGGTACGTTTTACTTCAATTTCTTCGAAGCCTTCGATGATATCTTTCACCTGTAGGTCGCTGAAGTTTTTAACACCGATACCACATTCCATGCCGACAATCGCTTCTTTGGCATCGTCTTTAAAACGCTTAAGTGAGGAAAGCTCACCGGTATGAATCACGATTCCGTCTCTTACCACGTTTACTTTTGTCTCGCGCTTAATCTTACCATCCAAGACAAAACATCCGGCAATTGTACCTACGCCTGTAATCTTAAATACTTCGCGCACTTCGATATTACAAACAGCTTTCCGTTCGATTTTTGGTTCGAGTAATCCTTCCATTGCACTGCGGATTTCATCGATGGCATCATAGATGATTGAGTAGTAGCGAATTTCAATATTCTCGTTTTCAGCAATCTTAGCTGCCGAAGCCGAAGGACGTACCTGGAACCCAAGGATGATGGCATCAGAGGCTGTCGCTAATAATACATCCGATTCGGTAATTTGTCCCACCGCTTTATGCACCACAGAAACGGCAATTTCTGAAGTCGATAATTTTTGTAATGAATCGCTTAAGGCTTCTACCGATCCATCCACGTCTCCCTTAATGATAACATTCAATTGCTTGAAGTTTCCTAAGGCCAAACGACGTCCGATTTCATCGAGGGTGATATGTTTCTTCGTACGCATACCTTGCTCACGTAGGATTTGCGCTCTATGGGTAGCCACTTCTTTTGCTTCATCTTCATCTTCGTAGACTTTAAACTTCTCACCCGATTGAGGGGCACCATTTAAACCTAAGATTTGAACAGGAACCGATGGGCCTGCTTGCGTTTTCTTTTTGCCACGTTCGTCGCTCATGGCTTTTACACGACCATAAATGGAACCCGCTACGATCATGTCTCCAATTTTCAGCGTACCACTTTGTACTAATATTGTAGACACATATCCTCTTCCTTTATCGAGTGAGGCTTCCACGACAGTACCATTGGCATAACGATCGGGGTTTGCTTTCAGGTCGAGGAGTTCGGCTTCGAGTAAAATCTTTTCTAAGAGAAGATCTACATTTAAACCACTCTTTGCTGATATTTCTTGCGACTGAAACTTCCCACCCCATTCTTCTACAAGGATATTCATAGCAGAAAGTTGCTCACGAATTTTTTCAGGATTGGCACCATCTTTATCGATCTTGTTAATCGCAAAAATCATCGGTACACCAGCAGCTTGAGCATGACTGATTGCTTCCCTTGTTTGGGGCATGATCGCATCATCAGCAGCCACTACAATAATGGCAATATCAGTGATTTTGGCACCACGAGCACGCATGGCCGTAAAGGCTTCGTGTCCTGGAGTATCAAGGAAAGTGATTTGTTTATTATCCTTTAGGGTTACCTCATAGGCCCCAATATGTTGAGTGATACCTCCGGCCTCACCGGCTACCACATTGGCATTCCGGATATAGTCGAGTAAAGATGTTTTACCATGATCTACGTGTCCCATGATGGTTACAATCGGCGGACGAGGTTGTAAATCTTCAAGGGCATCTTCGATATCAATATCTTGTTCGGCCTCCTGTTCGAGATTAATGAATTCGACTTCATAGCCAAATTCGCTGGCAACCAGTTCAATCACCTCAGCATCTAATCGTTGGTTGATAGACACCATGATGCCTAAACTCATACATTTTCCAATCACTTCGGCAAAGCTTACATCCATCAAGCTAGCCAACTCACTCACCGAAATAAATTCAGTAAGTTGTAGTTTATTAGAACTACCATCAGAGAAATCGGCTGCCCGTTTTTCGGCCATTTCTTCGCGTTTGTTTCGGCGATATTTGGCTTTCAAACTCTTACCACGGGTGTTAGTACCCAATTTGGCGAGGGTTTGTTTGATCTTATCCTGAATTTCGCTTTGATCGATGGCTCTTTCTTCCGGCGTTTGTGGACGACCCGTATTTCGGTTGTTATCTCGACGTGGACCACCGGTTTGACCCGTACGCGCCCCTCCTCTTTCATCAGGTTTGGTTGGCGTACCTTTATTGTCAAGCGGTATGCGTTTACGCTTACGTTTTTCAGAAGGTTTTTGATCTTTATCGGGTGTAGTCGGTAAAACAATTTTACCCAGGATTTTTGGTCCTTCTAGAATATTTCGTTTTAAGGTATGCAATACCACCTCTTCTTTCTTAGGCTCTTCTGGAGCTAAGGCTGCAGGGGCTACCTCTGGTGTTGCAGGTACTTCTGGTGTTACAGCAACAGATTCTTCTTTTGGCGCTGCTTTGGCCGGCTTTCGATGTAAATCGATCTTGCCTAAGATTTTGGGCCCTTCGAGTTCTGGGGCATCAATCTTAACTGTCTCTACCGTATCGCCTACTTTTTTCTTCTTCGGCTTTTCTTCTACTTCGGGTGTGGGTTCCACAGGAACTTCAACGGGCGCAGCAGCAACGGGTGCTTCTTCTTTCGCTTTCTTCTTGGGCGTAGGCTCAAGATCTACCTTGCCGATAGGAACAATCTTAACGGCCTCTTGTTGCTTAAGCGAAACCACTTTTGCCGGTTCCTCCTTGGCTTTTTTCTCTTCAAGCGCTTTGTTCAATACAACGTTTTCGCTTTTTTTCTTAGCCGCTTTATCGGCTGCGAACTCGTTCATCAAGGCATGATACATTTCTCCCGACAATACCGGATCTGGTTTATTGTCGATTGAAAAACCGGCCTGAGTAAGAAATTCTACTACGGTACTTCTACCGATGTTGAATTCCTTGGCTGCCTTCATCAGGCGTATGCTATTTGTGGTTTCTGACATTTGCTTTTTTGTTTACAACCGGCACTTTACCGGCTGCTGAATATGTATGGGTTTTCTATTGTCTAGTTCATCTTATTCGGCTTTATCATCTTCGAATTCACGAGCTAATACTTCTTTCAAGTCACGAATCGTTTCTTCTTCTAAATCAGTACGGCGTATCAGTTCTTCATCTGTTAAAGCTAATACACTGCGGGCGGTATCGCAACCCACTTTCTTGAGTTCATCGATTACCCAACCGTCGATTTCATCACTAAACTCACTCAGGTCGATATCAAATTCGCCTTGTTCTAAATCGTCGCGGAATACATCGATAGAATAGCCGGTAAGTTCTTGGGCTAACTTAATATTTACCCCACGCTTTCCGATAGCCAACGATACCTGATCGGCAGGCATATACACATCAACATGTTTATTTTCTTCGTCGATTTGCATACTACTGATACGGGCTGGCGTGAGCGAGCGTTGCAATAAGAGTTGAATGTTTTGGGTGAAGTTGATGATATCGATATTCTCGTTTTTTAATTCGCGAACGATACCATGGATTCGACTTCCTTTCATACCCACACAAGCACCAACGGGATCGATACGGTCATCATAACTTTCTACGGCTACTTTGGCTCTTTCGCCGGGTTCGCGTACAATTTTTTTGATACTGATGAGACCATCAAAAATTTCGGGCACCTCCTGCTCAAGCAATTTGGCTAAAAAGCTAGGGTGAGTACGCGATAATAAGATAACCGGGGAGTTAGCACGTAAGTCAACTTTTTTAACTACTGCTCTTACCGATTCTCCTTTCTTGAAATAGTCGGTTGGAATTTGCTCTGACTTTGGTAAGATTAACTCGTTGCCTTCGTCGTCGAGTAACATAATTTCTTTTTTCCAAACCTGATACACTTCCCCGTTGATAATTTCACCTTCACGTTCTTTATATTTTTCGAGCAAGATGTTTTTCTTCAGGTCGCTGATGCGTGAGGTAAGGGTTTGCTTAGCAGCCAAGATAGCGCGTCGGCCAAAGCTTTCGATAGTAACGGCTTCATAAACTTCATCCCCTTCTTCGTAACTTTCGTCTAACTTCTTGGCTTCACTCAATTCGATTTGGGTGTCGTCATTCATGATATCGGCGTCGGCGACTACTTCGCGGCGTTGAAAAATTTCAAGGTCACCGGTTTGATCGTTTACAATCACATCAAAGTTCTCATCGCTGTAATACTTCTTACGGAGCAAGGTTTTGAATACATCTTCAATTACCTTGATCAGGGTAGGGCGATCGATGTTTTCTGCGTCTTTAAACTCTGCAAAAGAGTCAATTAAATTGATACTTGACATGGCGTTAAAATTTACTGTTTTTTAGATGGTTGCTCATTGTTATATCCATTAGTTTGTTTAAAATTCTACCACTACGGTGGCCGTTTTTATGTCTGATAGTAAGATGCGTATCGGCGGATTACTTTCGGTAAGTGCTTTTACGCCTTTTCGCGGACGCACTTTTTCTTCGATTCGGATAGCCTCGTCTTCTACCTCGGTTAATTTTCCGGTGATGCCTTTGGCTTCCTCATCGTGCAACTCTATTTCGAGACTGCGACCAATATTTTTTACATATTGGCGATGAAGGGTTAGGGGCACATCGATACCCGGACTAGATACCTCGAGCGAGAAATCTCCTTCGGGATATAAGCCTTGCTCTTCGATCATACGACGTAACTGTCGGTTTATCTTCATGCATTTCTCGAGCGTAAAACCTGAGTCGGCATCGATATAAATCTTATAGTTATTCGTAGGCTTTACCTTAAACGACACCAAAAAGCAGTCGCTATCCTGGAGTAATTCTCCGATAAATTGTTCTACCTGTTCGTGTGCGTTCATCATGGGGTTAAATAAAAGAAGGGAACTCCATCGTTCCCTTCGCTCTTCTCTAATCTGCCACAAATATAGGCGCAAATACCGATTGAACAAAAAAAGGTCCGCTAACATAGGGTTAAGATGCCTAAAATGGCAAAAATATATATAGAGCAGTCTGTCCTAGCCCCGACTGCAGGGAAAAGCCCGGAGCCGGCATCTTTGCCTGCTTTGGGGCAAAGGGGCGGGGAGGACTTGCCCCGTAAGGCGGGAATAGCTTCTAAAAAAATTATAACTGAATATTGGTACGGAACATCTTTACCGCAATGGCAATGAGGATGACTCCGAAGAATTTCCGGATCACCAAAATGCCTGATTGTCCTAACATGCGTTCGAGCCAGTTCAAACTTTTGAGTCCGATATAAATAATAACAAGATTGATGACTATGGCAATGAGGATATTGTATTGATGGTACAGCGACTTCATAGACATAACCGTGGTGAGGGTGCCCGACCCGGCAATAATCGGAAAGGCAATAGGAACTACCGTGCCGGCTTTGGCATTCAGGTCGCCCTTGAAAAACTCTATGCCCAGTACCATTTCGAGTCCAAGAATAAATAATACAATAGAACCTGCAATGGCGAAGGAACTAATATCGAGGCCCATCATATGCAGAAAACGTTCGCCCAGAAAAAAGAAGAGCAAGATTAGGATTCCGGATACAGCAGTGGCCCGCGAAGCGCTGATATGTCCCATTTTATTTTTAAACGAAATGAGCACCGGAATAGAGCCTAAAATATCGATAACAGCAAATAAGGCAAAGGTGGCTGTGAAAATTTGCGAGAAATTTAGATTGGAGAGGTCGTAAGCATTCATGTTACAAAACTACGTGTTGTGCTGTTATTTTGGTGAGGTGTTCGGTAGAACGAAATGAAGAAAGCCATACTCGCAGAATGCTTGCAGGGAAATCTGCGGTGAGTGACTATCTTCGCAACTCAAAGCAAACACAAATGAACTATAACTATACCGTAGCAGAGCGTTTTATGCGTTATGTACAAGTGGATACGCAAAGTGATCCCGAATCGAACAGCAACCCAAGTACCGAAAAGCAAAAAAATCTGTCTGTACTATTAGCCGATGAACTCAAAGCCATAGGTTGTATGGAAGTAGAAACGGATGTCTATGGTTATGTTTATGCGACTATACCTGCTACTACAGATAAAAAAGTGCCCGTGCTCTGCTTTTGTTCGCATGTTGACACGGCGCCCGACTGCAGCGGAACTGATGTGAAGCCTATCTTACATGCGAACTATCAAGGACAAGACATCAACTTACCCGACGATAACACGCAGGTGATTACTACAGTGCGGCATCCCTATCTCGCCCAGCGAATTGGCGATGATATTATTACCGCTTCGGGAAAAACCTTACTTGGTGCCGACGATAAAGCCGGTGTTGCCATTATCATGGATTTTGCCAATTATATGATGCAGCATCCCGAAATCAAACATGGTAAAATCAGAATCTTATTTACTCCCGATGAAGAAGTAGGAAGAGGGGTAGAGAAAATAGATATGCAAAAATTGGGTGCAGATTTTGGATATACGCTCGACGGCGGCGAAAGAGGGGCCTTAGAAAGCGAGTCGTTTAGTGCCGATGGCGCAGTAGCAACCATACACGGGGTTAGCGCCCATCCGGGCTATGCCAAAGGGAAAATGATTAGTGCGATTAAAATGGCTGCTGAATTTGTTGACGCCTTACCTAAAGATAGTTGGAGTCCGGAAACTACCGAAGGGCGCCAAGGCTATGTACATCCTACCTCTATAGATGGACAAATCGAAAAAACGACTGTCAAGTTTATTATACGCGATTTTGATACCGCAAAACTCGCCGAGCACGAAGCGCGCTTAGAAGAATTACTGAAGGCTACAGTGGCTAAATACCCAGGGGCTCATTATGAGTTTAGTGTGTATGAGCAATATCGTAACATGATGGATGTACTGAAAGATTTACCCCATGTAACCGCTTATGCCCGCGAGGCTATGGAGCGCGCAGGCGTTACCCCTGAAGAACATTTAATACGCGGCGGTACCGATGGATCAAGACTTTCCTTTATGGGATTGCCTTGTCCAAATATTTTTACTGGCGAAATGGCCATTCATTCAAAACACGAATACGTAAGTGTTCAGGATATGCAAAAAGCCATAGATTCCCTGGTGCATCTCGTTCAAATTTGGGAAGAAAATTCATGAATATATACAAACCCGAAACCATAAAAACTTGGTTACAGCATCTGGATATCGAAAAACTAAATCCAATGCAAGAGGCATTGCTAGCCGCAGTTGCCGAGCACCCAGAAGTGGTTTTATTGTCGAATACCGGATCGGGAAAGACATTGGCCTTTTTACTTTCGATATTGCGTGATATTGATCCCGAGCAAAAAGAAACACAGTCGTTGGTGATTGTACCCTCGCGTGAGCTTGCCCTGCAAATCGATAGCGTGTTTCGAAAAATGGGGACAGGATTAAAACTCACCACTTGTTATGGTGGACATAAACGGGAGATTGAAGAGATGAATCTCATTGAAGCGCCTGCATTAATTATTGGTACTGCCGGTCGTTTGTCGGATCATATTCGACGCAAGAATATCAAAACAGAGTCAATACGATTTTTGGTGATGGATGAATTTGATAAGTTGATGGAACTCGGTTTTGAAGAAGAGATGGCCTTTATTGTCCGCTCGCTGCCTGCCTTACAGTATAAGCTGCTTACTTCGGCAACCACTCCCGAATCCTATCCGGATTTTGTAAAGTTGCAGTCGCCTGTTGTCGTTAATTTTCGCGTTGATGGGGATGAAGCCTCTAATGCGGCGCTAGAAATTATGTGCTTACAGAGCGATGAAAAAGATAAAATCGAAACTTTGTTTTCGTTACTCTGTTATGCCGATAATAAACCTTGTATCGTCTTTTGTAATCATCGTGAGTCAGTAGAACGAGTAAGTAAATGGTTACGCGAAAAGGGATTGCGAACGGCCTTCTATCATGGTGGTATGGAGCAGCGTGAGCGGGAAAGCGAAATGTGTATGTTTCGCAATGGCACATCAACCATATTAGTTACAACGGATTTAGCGTCTCGCGGATTGGATATTCCAGGCATACGATACATCGTCCATTATCATCTACCTATGGACGAGTCGGTATTTACTCATCGCAATGGTCGTACCGCACGTATGCACGATTTTGGCACAGCGGTCTTGCTTTTAGGACCTGATGAAGTTGCTCCCGCATTTATTCAAGAAGAGATGAAGGCAATGGCGGTTCCTGAGAACTTGCCGGTGCCTCCGCGTACGCAGTGGACCACCTTGCACTTTTCTTTAGGAAAAAAAGAAAAGGTCAATAAGATTGATATCGTTGGATTTTTGTCGCAAAGGGCCGGGCTCAAAAAAGATGATATTGGGATGATAGAAGTAAAAGATCACTATTCGTTTGCCGCTGTGCGTCGTAATAGAGCCAGTGATACCCTGCGTTTGGTGAAGGATGATAAACTAAAAAATAAGAAAGTAAAAATTGGTATCGCTACCATGATGACCGATAGCTTACCCTAGTTGTAAAACATCTTCCATCGTAAAGATACCTTGCTTGCCGCAAATAAATTCGGCAGCGAGTACGGCACCCAAGGCAAATCCTTTTCGGCTATGCGCGGTATGGGTTAAGCAAATACTATCGATGTCAGAATCGTATTGGATGGTATGCGTTCCAGGCGCCGGATCGATTCGTTTTGATACAATAGGGAGTATGTTCGGCTGCTGACTTTCTTCATTCACCCAATGATGTAGGGCAGGGATTTCGGCAAGTATGCCTTCGGCAAGACTAACTGCGGTTCCGCTAGGCGCATCTTTCTTTTGGGTGTGATGAATCTCTTCCATAGACACTCTATACTCTGGGTGTTTGCCCATGAGAGCTGCAACCATTTTATTGATTCTGAAAAATAAATTCACGCCCACACTAAAATTACTAGCATACAGAAAGGCAGTTTGGTGTTGCCGGCATATCGCTTCGGCCTCAGGCAATTGCTCGAGCCAGGCGGTACTACCACAAACAACCGGCACCGATGCTTGTAAGCAAGTGGCAACATGTTGAAAGGCCGATTCGGGGGTACTAAACTCTATGCATACATCTGCCTGTTGAATATTGGCTTCTGTGAAAGTCTCAATATTTCGACTATGAATGCGAAGTACAATTTCGTGTCCCCTCTCAAGGGCAATCTCTTCGATGGCTTTCCCCATCTTTCCATATCCAATGAGTGCAATTTTCATATCAATGCAAAGTGATAGCCAAGGCCATTCCGTTTAGTTTTTGATTGTATAATAGGGGGACTGCCCGAAGACTTAAATCTTTGTTCATATCAAAACTGCGTAAGTGAGCAGACACAAAAGCATCTAAAATATTTAAGGCATAGGCAGCGGTAACCGACAAAACACTGTACTGTAAATATTGCCTATATCCATTTCGTAAAATGCCCACATCTTCAACAGTATAATTTTCGAACGTATTGGGGGTGTTCGGATTATTATCAATCATACCCATATAAATTTTATTATACTTCTGGTACTGCTGATAATTGCTAACCAAAAATCCAGTACATACGGCAGCAGTAGCATAAACAAGTCCCGCTTTCCAGTATTGTTTGTTATAGACTTGTCCTAGGCCCGGCAAGCAAGCAGAATATAAACCCGCTTTTTTCGGGATAGGATGTTTAGTACTAAAGCGGAAGATAGAATCCGGAAAACTTGGGGCGTCGCCAACCCTATTCGGGGATGATACAGATACAGAATCTTGTGCCTTTACGCTAGTTGCGTTCATGCTTATCAATAAGATGAAAAACAAAACCATTCTAAGTACCGAAACAATAGACGGGGCAGTCATCAGATACTCATTTTATCGAGAATGCGCTCTAGGTCAGAATCATTGTAAAATTCAATGGTGATAACGCCTTTGCCATTCTTTTTTCTGTTCATGGCTACCTTGGTAGATAGGTGAGACGCTATTTGATCTTCGATGCGTTTATAGGCGGGTGCTAAAGTCTGAGCATTTGTTTTAGCAGGAGCCACCTTCCCTTTTTCAGCATGAGCCGAAATTTGTTTTACCAATTCTTCGGTAGCTCTTACGGATAATTGTTTGCTGAGAATTTCTTTAGCGGCAAACAATTGTTGTTCGATATGATCGAGTCCTAGCAGGCTCTTGCATGACCCATGCTGAGTTCTTTATTGCGCACCGAAACTTGAATGGAGGGCGGTAATTTCAGTAAACGAATATAGTTGGTGACTGTGCTTCTTTCTTTTTTCATTCGATCGGCCACTTCCTCTTGCGTAAGATGACATTCGCTCATCAGGCGCTTGTAGGCTAATCCAATTTCTATGGCATTTAAATCTTCTCGCTGTAGATTTTCGAGCAATCCCATTTCGAGAATTTCTTGGTCGTTTGCCACACGCACATAGGCTGGAATATCTTGTAATCCGGCCATTTGAGAGGCGCGAAAACGACGTTCGCCCGAAATGAGCTGATACTTTTTATTGGGTAATTTAACAACAGTTACCGGTTGAATAATATCATGCAGTTTAATCGAAGCGGCTAATTCTTTCAGAGGCTCTTCGTCGAAAGTACGGCGAGGTTGATTGGGGTTAGCTTCAATTTGACTCAGGGGAATTCGGGTGATGCTTCCTACCAAGACCTCATCCGAGCCGATTGGGGTTTTGGTAAACGCACTAACCTCATCTTTGATATTGCCCAATAAGGCGCCAATGCCTTTTCCGATTTGTTCTTTGGTATTTGGTTTAGTGCTCATTCTGTTCTATTTCAAGCGTTTTATCGGCGTTTTTGATTCGGGTCATGTCATTACGCTGTAGGATTTCTTTTCCTAAGTTCAGGTAATTGAGTGCACCTGTAGAATCGGCGTCATATAGCAAAACAGGTTTGCCTAAACTTGGCGCTTCTCCTAAGCGGGTATTGCGATGAACGATAGTATGAAACACCAATCCTTCAAAATGATTTTTTACTTCTTCAACTACTTGATTCGATAAGCGAAGACGACCATCATACATAGTCATCAAAATACCCTCGATACTCAGTTTTTGATTGAGTTTGGATTGCACGATTTTAATCGTGTTTAAGAGTTTACCTAAACCTTCTAAGGCAAAAAATTCGCATTGTACCGGAATAATCACACTATCGCTGGCTGTTAATGCATTCAAGGTAATTAATCCGAGAGAAGGGGAACAGTCTATGATGATGAAGTCGTAATCATTCCGAACCAAATTGAGAATCTGTTCGAGTTTTTTTTCACGACCAGGATGATTAATCAATTCGATTTCGGCACCTACTAAGTCTAGGTGGGATGGGAGTAAGGACAAATTAGGGGTTTCGGTTTGTAAGATTGCCTGTCGTATATCGGTATCATTCACCAAACAATCATAAACACTCACTTGTATATTGCGCAGGTCGAATCCATTCCCTGTAGTGGCATTAGCCTGTGGATCACCATCGACCAATAAGGTTTTGTAATCGAGTACTGCTAAACTGCAGGCCAAGTTGATGGCAGTGGTAGTTTTGCCTACGCCACCTTTTTGATTTGCTATTGAAATAATCTTTCCCATTCGCTACAAAAGTGCTATGAATAAACGGGAATTTAAATTTTTTTTATTCACCTTACATCAGACGCGATATTGCGATGTGATGAAGGAATGCGATAAATTACATACCATTAGTTATAGACTTTCACCATACAGATGAAAGGCTGTATTTGGCTAATCTGCGCACTGCGATTGCTTCCGCGTAATTTATTTCCAGTAAGTTCGGTAGGACTAAAATCAGGCAAGTCTCTCACTAAATCTAGTAATTGCTTGGCATGAATGGCAAAGGTAACCCCTTCCGTTTGCGACTGTTTTCCGGAAATAATACCCAATATATTACCTGATTCATCCAAAATAGGGGCTCCACTTACTCCAGGACTAGAAGGCAGTTCCAATTGAAAGCGATTACTGTCTCCATTAAATCCTGTTTCGGAGCTGATATATCCTTCGTTGTACACAATCTCATTTTTCGGGAATCCTAAAGAATAAATACGACGTGCGAGATTGATGTTTGATTTTTTGATTGAATAGGGCAGACTGCTTTCAAACCGGAAATCATCTTCGTTTATTTTCAAGATAGCCAAGTCATTGACCTCATCCTTTACCACTACTTGACTTTCATGCCCTATGCCGTCTTCAGTAAAAGTGAAAATTTTAGAATAACCATCAACCACATGCAGATTCGTTACTAAGTATCCGTTCTTACTGATGGCAAATCCTGTTCCGCTGTATTTTGATGGATAGTCGGGAACGGCAACTCCGGTCCGTTTTACTTTATTTACCTCAGAAATAATCGCCTTTTGGTCTTTTTTGATGGTGTTGATTTCGCCCTTTAATAACTGATAGGTGGCTTGGGTATCTTTTTTGTAGATGGAACGAGCAAACAAAAAAGTAAGGATAGACGCTGTAACAGCAACTACTGCGGCCACCGATGCGGTACGCCAATATTTACTGACATGGAGGCGCATGTATTTCAACATCAGTCCTGTTTGACTATGACTATTTTTATGGATAGAATCCAGCGAATAGCGAATAAATTCTTTGCTATTGTGGTGATCGAAAGAGGCGATGAGGATTTGATGCTGATTTACCAAGTTAGCCAATGCAGGATTGGTTTCCATATCGATTTCGAAAAACAACTTTTCCTTATCGTCCATGAGTCCATGGCAATATTTTTCGACGAATTCGTAGATATGTTCTTGTTCGTTCATCATTGGATTTTCAACTCTTTTTCTTCAGTAAAAAATAATTTCCTCAGTCGATTCAGGCATTTGTATTTCTGGGTTTTTGCGTTTTCAGCGTTGGTATAACCGAATTCAAGGGCAATGTCTTGCATACTTTTGTTTTGAATATAAAAAGCACTCAAGACGCTTTGACAGGGTTCGCCAATTTGCTGTAGGCTCTGACTCAGGCGGGCTACATTGTTTTCAAATTCGAAAAATTGATTCACAGTGTCATGCACCCCCAAAGTTTCTTCCAGAAATTCGTTAAGAGACGTAAAGGACTGGTTCTTCCGTTTTGCCATCTTTTTCAACCATATATGTTTTGATACGGCTGTGATATAGGTGGAAAAACGACAACTCAGTTGCAAGTCGCCCGCTTTGGCTTTTTCATATAAAATCGTCAATGCGTCTTGAAAAGTATCGTAAGCATCGTCGACCGTTCCGTTCATCTTAAACACCATTTTTTCGATGGTTGGATAACAGGAGCGATATATGGCGTTTAGGGTTTTGGTATCCCCTGCTGCTAGCGATTGAATCAACTCTTCATCTTGCACGTTTCTTGTCTGAATCTCTTTCATTAATACAAAATGTGGGATTAGGTAACCCAAAAGTCCGAAATTAATTGGAAACACAAGATTTGATTTTAAGGAAGGGGATTTTTGGAGTCCATGAGCTGATGGTTTCAATAAATACACGGCCTTATGAAAAAAAAGTAAAAAATATTTTTATTAAAAACATATTGATTATCAATTATTTATGATCGAAATCGAATTTATTTATGTTTTTTTTTCTTTATCAGGGTTACCTTTTTTTGATTTCGGTATTAATTCTTCAAACAATTAAAAAATTTAA
>JBEISB010000137.1:0-6248 GCA_040375635.1 Chitinophagaceae bacterium
CAGTTGATTGATAAAATCGTAATGCTCTGTTGCTTTTTGAATTGCCGCTGCAAATCGCTCAAAAGAATATGGCTTTACAATATAATCGACAGCGCTCAAGTTAAAACCCTCGATGGCATATTCAGGATAGGCCGTAGTAAAGATCAGCATTGAATTTTGTTCGATTCGCTTGTACAATTCGATACCATTTACTTGTGGCATATTGATATCCAACAACAAAAGATCTACCGGAAATTTTCGCAAGTAACGTTGGGCTTCATTCACCTGCGTAAAGGTTCGCTCGAGTTTAATTTCCGGGATTCGATGACAGAAAGATTCTATTACCTCTAAGGCAAGGGGCTCGTCGTCGATAGCAATGGCAGTAATCATATACATTGTAAGATAAGCGTAACCGAATATTGCGAACTTGTTTCTATGATTTCTAGGGAATGTTTTCCGGGATAAAGGTATGCCAATCGATTCCGCGTATTTTCTATACCAATACCCATCGTTTCATGAACGGATACCCCTAAACTTACTTTATTGTTTACCACTTTTAATTCGAGTGTTTCTTCTTCTATACGAAGATGAATATGAATCGATGAATCTTCATCGGGATTGACCCCATGCTTAAAAGCATTTTCTATAAAGGGAATTAACAATAAGGGCGCTATTTGTTTATCGGCACAAGACCCAATCACTTCGTATTCGAGTTGCACCCCTTTATCGAGTCTTAATTTTTGCAATTCAATAAAATCAGTAATATAGCTAACTTCTTTCCCTAAGGACACGAAATCTTTATTGGTTTCGGTTACTGCATAACGCATCATACCTGACAGCTTAAGCATTCCGTAGGCGGTTTTGTCTGCCTGTTCGCGTATCGCTAAGGCATAGATACTATTAAAGGTATTAAACAAGAAATGAGGATTGATTTGCGCTTTCAAGTTAGTCAATTCGCTGTATTGCCTTTCTTTTATGGCAGACTCCCAATTTGATTTTACACGCAGATATAAGCCTACCAACACCCCAACAATAAATAAAAAGAGTAATTGATTCGTAAACATACCGGGTGGCGGTTTATGCATACGCATGGGCCCATGTGGATGTATGTGCGGATGGGCAAAATGCAGCAAATGAAAATGAAGGGGATGCCCATCCATATCTCCAGAAAAATAAATAATTAAAATCAGCAACAACCCAGCGAACAAAGAAGCGACATACTTCACATACGATCTTGTTAGATAAAATACGGGGATAAGCAGATAGTAATTGAGATAAAAAAACACTATCATCAACAAATACACCAATAGGGTAAAACGCTCGTGCGGATTATCGACAAAATCGGGTAGAAAAAATAAACTATCTCGTACCAGCACGTAGGGAATTAAGAGAAAGGACAAGATGAGTCCTACATGAATGAACAGATTTTTATGTATCATTTTCATCATCGATACTTAAATGTAGGGAAGTGTGTACGTAAGACTCCGTAAATGAGATGACAATCCCCTTTCTATGGACTAATGTCACCAACGTATTGAGTTAAGAAAGTAGAATGTGCCTCTTCGATACAAAACTGCTTATCGAAAAGACGATCTCCTTACAGCATACAAAGCAAATCAACACCTATTTTCAGCTTCAGTTCACAATACCTACATCAAATTTATGTAAGGATAGAAATAATCCTATACCAAATTTGGGGTGTAAAACACAGAACGATAAAACAGAAAAGTCTGCACCATTAGGCAGACTTTTCGATGTATTAAAGGGCCTTCTGCCCAAAGATTGTATTAACAAAAAGATTAACCCACTCGATTCACGATAGCTTCTCGCATGCGTGTAAGCAGCTCTGCTAGCAGAACAGAGCCTTGATCTCCTTGTCCTTGAATACGCAGAGACACCGCATTTTCATTCATTTCTTTTTCACCAACAACCAGCATATAAGGCACACGGGCTAATTCTGTATCGCGAATTTTCTTTCCAATTTTCTCACTGCGATCGTCAATCTCTACACGAATCCCATTCGATTTTAATTGCTTGGCAATATGCTGCGAGTACTCCATAAACTTATCGCTAATGGGCAAGATCTTCACCTGCAAAGGAGCGAGCCAGAGAGGAAATTTACCTGCATAATGCTCGAGTAAGAATCCAATAAAACGTTCGTGCGTACCCAAAGGTGCTCGATGGATGATTAACGGAATTTCGGGCTTGTTTTCAGCACTGTTATAACTTAAACTAAATCGTTTTCCTTGGGCAAAATCTACCTGATTGGTAGCCAACGTAAATTCGCGGCCGATGGCACTCCAAATTTGCACGTCAATTTTTGGACCATAGAAAGCAGCTTCATCTTGCACCTCTACAAACGGAATATTACTATTGATGAGCACAGACCTTACCATGGCTTCGGTTTCTTGCCAAAGCGCTGGTTCGTTGATATATTTTTGTCCGAGTTTAGCCGGATCATGTAAAGAAAGTCGCATTACATATTTATCGATACCGAAAATATGGAAATACTTCACATACATATCATTCACCGCCCTAAACTCTTGTTCGAACTGCTCTTTGGTGCAATAGATATGCGCGTCGTTCATATGCAAACAACGTACACGCATCAAACCAAACAACTCACCACTTTGTTCGTAACGATAACAAGTTCCGTATTCGGCCAGGCGCAAGGGCAACTCTTTATAACTACGTGGTTCGGCATCAAAAATCTTATGGTGATGCGGACAGTTCATTGCTTTCAGATAATACTTGGTACCATCAAGTTCCATGGGAGGAAACATGCTATCCTGATAGTAAGGCAGATGTCCACTCGTGAGATACATACTTTCTTTTGCGATATGCGGCGTAACCACACGCTTATAGCCTGCATCCTCCTCGGTTTCTTTGGCTAACTTTTCGAGCTCTTCGATAATGATGGTCCCGTTCGGCATCCATAAAGGCAATCCTTGCCCTACATCATCATCGAAACAGAAAATACCCATATCCTTACCAATCTTACGATGATCCCGTTTCCGAGCTTCTTCCATCATCGTTAGATATTCATCGAGCAACTTGGCATTCGGGAAAGTAATGCCGTAGAGACGAGTTAATTGTTTATTTTTTTCGTTCCCCTTCCAATAAGCCCCGGCAATATTCGTTAGCTTAATGGCTTTGATATGACCGGTTGAAGGGATATGGGGCCCGCGACAGAGATCGGTAAAATTACCTTGTTGATAGAAGGTAATATTTCCATCTTCGAGGTTACTCAATAAATCAAGTTTATATTCATCTTGCTTTTCGGTGAAATAGGTAATGGCATCTTGCTTCGAAATCTCCGTTCTTAAGAATGCATTATCTTGTTTCGCCAACTCATTCATTTTCTTTTCGAGCCCTTCGAGATCCTCTTCGCTGATATGATGATCACCTAAATCAATATCATAATAAAACCCATTGTCGAGTGGCGGTCCTACCCAAAATTTTACCCCGGGATACATAGACTCAACGGCCTCAGCCATCAAGTGAGCCGAGCTATGCCAAAAGGTGTTTTTTCCCTTCTCATCATCCCAGGTTAGGAGTTTGAAGCTTGCATCGTTTGTAATCGGCCGGGTAATATCCCACACCTCTCCATCGACTTCTGCCGCTAACACCTTGCGTGCCAGGCCTTCGCTGATCGACTTCGCTATATCCAAGGAACTTGTACCCTTGGGGTATTCGCGAACTTGTCCGTCTGGTAAAGTAATTTTAATCATATGACCGCAAATATAAATCAGGCAGACGATTTTTTGGAAGCTTACTTATTGGTAGCAAGATTTCGCATATCCTCTTTCTCACCAAGGCTAGTTTCTAACCTCTTCGCACCTTCACAAGGGAAAATTCGAAGTCTTCGCAGCCATTCTTTTAATTCGCCTTGTAAACACATCGACCTGAGACCCAAGTAGATAATACCTTGGCATTTTGAATCTGTTCGCGACTGGCCTGCAACAAATCAGTGTCTAATAAAACGAAATCTGCCAACTTTCCGGGCTCAAGACTTCCTTTTTGCTTTTCTTCAAACACAGAATAGGCTGGCCAAAGGGTAATTCCGCGTAAGGCCTCGAGTCTACTCAATCGATTTTCGGGTTGAAAGCCCCCTTGAGGCATCCCTGATTCATTGCAACGAAAGACAGCACTTATGAATGTATACAGAGGATTCAAATCTTCAACAGGATAGTCTGTCCCCAAGGGTAACAATCCATTGGTTTGTAATAAATCATGATAGGCATAGGCAAAGGGCATACGTTGCTTTCCGAGCCTATCCTTGGCCCAATCCATATCGCCCATAGCATGAGAGGGTTGTACCGAAGGGAGGATGTGGTAGTTACGAAAAAAAGACAAATCCTTAGGATCAACTACCTGAGCATGTTCGACACGCCAACGACGTTGATTCTTTTTAGACAGCACACGAGCATACGATTGCAACACCTCGTGATTGGCTGCATCGCCGATAGCATGCGCAGCTAACTGATATGGAGAACGAGATACCGCTTTGACGATAGCTATTAAACTATCTTTACTCATTAGGTGCATGCCATAATGTTCGTGTCTGTCCTCATAAGGCTTCGCCAACAAAGCCCCTCTCGACCCCAGCGAACCATCCACATACATTTTAAATCCACATAAATGAAGCTGCTCGTTTTGGTATGATTCCTGTCGACTAAATCGATTCACATTCGCCGTATTGGCATCTAAAAAAACACTTACCCTCATCGATAAAATATGTTGGTTGTACAATGATTGTAAATCGCGAAAAATGAACGTATCGATACCCGGCTCAACTACACTGCATAACCCTACAGAAAAATACTTCGACTGAGCCTCTCGAATATATTGCTCTCTTTCTTCTTGTCGTAAAGCGGGAATCTGCTTACGCACTTTTTCGAGAGCATTGTCTGTCAGTAGCCCACTGAGTTTTCCATTACGAATTTCAATCTCTCCACCGTCAATCCGGGTATGGATATCGATACCACTAAGGTCTAAGGCCTTTTGATTTACTAAGGCAGCATGACCGTCGACACGCAATAAAAAAACAGGTCGATCAGGAAATAATGTATCGAGCTTATCTTTTGTAGGAAACTTTTTTACAACCCAATCATTCTGATCCCAGCCCGACGCTTCGATCCAATATCGATTGTTTTGTTCGCTATACTCTTTGAGCTTTTCTACAACTTGCGAAAAGGAAGTCGTACCAAACAATTTGAGTTTATAGGCATCTAATGCCTGTGCTGCAAAATGACAATGCGCATCGATAAATCCGGGATAGAGAAATTGACCGGTGGCATCAAGCGTTGTATCAGCAGCATAACGATTACATACATCATCATTCCCCAAGGCTAAGATTTTACCTTGATGAATTACTAAAACGCTTGCCGTATCATTCGATGAATTTACCGGATAGATGGTTGCATGACGAACCAACATATCTACTTTCTCTTTAGCAGATACTACATCATAAAACAACATCATGACCAGCAAAGAAATCCAAAACTTCATCCTGCATAATTACTACGATAAGCTGTAAACGCCTAATGAAAAAAGGCTTGTTATGTAGTCACAAGCTTTTGATATTACCTTTGTCCAAACTATACCTCATGAAAGCAATCTTGCTATGCTTACTAGGCGGACTTTTTTTTAGTATCAGTCAGGCGCAAACAAAAATCCAAGGCAAAGTGGTCGACACCAAAGGCATTCCCCTGATTGGCGTCAATATATCCCTCGTAAATACCTACGATGGCGCTACCTCCAACGCAAAGGGTGAATTTAGTTTTACTACCGCCGAAAAAGATTCAATGAGTCTTAAGGCAAGCTATATTGGTTATTCGACACAAGAAAAACGAATCAACATCACCGAACAAACTCTTATTGTCAATTTTACATTAAAAGAAAAGATCAGCGACTTAAAAGCAGTTGTGATTAGTGCCGGTTCGTTTGAAGCTAGCGACGAAAAAAAAGGCACTGTATTGAAACCCCTTGATATTGTAACCACGGCAGGGAGTAATGGAGATAGTTATGGGGCCTTAAAAACACTACCCGGCACACAACAAACTAACGAAAGAGAAGGTTTATTTGTGCGGGGCGGAACCGGCAGCGAAACGCAAACCTTTATCGACGGCACTTGGGTTAAAAATGCATTTAGTGCATCGATTCCTGACCTTGGAGCAAGAGGTCGATTTAATCCTTTTATTTTTAAAGGGACCGTCTTTAGTGCCGGTGGATATTCGGCCTTGTATGGGCAAGCCTTATCGTCTGCG
>JBEISB010000095.1:0-8478 GCA_040375635.1 Chitinophagaceae bacterium
ATTGCGGGTAGGCATCACACAATCGAACATATCGATGCCAAGGGCAATGTTTTCGAGAAGATTCGCCGGTGTACCCACGCCCATGAGGTATCGAGGTTTATCGGTAGGTAAAATCGAGCAAACCAAATCGCACATCTCGTACATCATTTCGGCCGGTTCGCCCACACTTAAGCCGCCAATTGCGTTGCCATCGCATTCCATGCCGGCAATAAATTCGGCGCTCTCTTTCCGCAAATCCTTATAGGTTGAGCCTTGTACGATCGGAAATAAACTTTGTTGATGACCATATAAAGGCTCCGATTCGTTTTTGTGTTTTACACATCGAGCAAGCCAACGATGGGTTAACTGCATTGAGCGTTTGGCATATTCGAAATCGCAAGGGTAGGGCGTACATTCATCAAAAGCCATAATGATATCGGCACCAATACTGCGTTGTATGTCCATTACGCCTTCGGGAGTAAACAGTAGTTTGCGTCCGTCGATATGCGATCGAAATTCAACCCCTTCTTCTTTTAGTTTGCGTATCTCATTCAGACTATACACCTGAAACCCGCCGCTATCGGTTAATATGGGTTTGTCCCAATGCATAAACTGATGCAGCCCCCCCGTTTTTTCTAAAATGTCTGTCCCGGGACGCAGATATAAATGATAGGTATTCCCCAAAATGATTTGGGCTTTAATATCATTCTTTAACTGCTCTTGGGTTACCCCTTTTACCGACCCTACTGTACCTACGGGCATAAATATCGGGGTTTCTATGGCGCCATGATCAGTAATTATGCGACCTGCACGGGCTTTCGACTGATTATCGCTCGCTAGTAATTGAAATTCCATCTTTGCATCTTATTTTTGAAGCCATGCTGCTATCACCAGACCTGATTGTTTGTTCGATCTTCTTTTTATTCGTATTCATTCAACTCTTCTATTATCTGTTTTTTTTCGCCCGACTCGCTTGGGGTAAAAAAGAGATTGATCCGGTATCGGCACCGCAATATCCTGTGAGTATTATTGTCTGTGCTTACAACGAGGAGGCGAATGTAAGAAAAAATCTGCCTTTGTTGTTGAACCAAGAGTATTCGAAAAATGGAAAACCTTTTTTTGAGGTGCTGGTCGTGAATGACAACTCAGAAGATGACACGATTTACCTGTTGAATGCCATGCAAGAAAAGTACCCGAATTTACATGTGGTAAATCTTACGCAAGAAGCCAAACTCATTCCGGGTAAAAAATTTCCATTGTCTATGGGCATCAAGTCTGCCCATTGCGAACATATGCTGCTCACCGACGCCGATTGTATTCCGGCCAGCAATTTATGGCTCGCGAAAATGGCTGCCAACTTTAGCGAAACGAAGAAAATTGTGTTAGGGTTTAGTCCTTACGCCAAACATCCCGGTTGGTTAAATAAAAAAATCCGTTTCGAAACAGCCCACAGTGCTATGCAGTATCTCTCCTATGCGATGGCGGGGATTCCGTATATGGGTGTGGGCCGAAATTTAGCGTATACGAAAACGCTATTTCAACAAAACAAAGGTTTTTCGTCACACCACCATCTCTTATCGGGTGATGATGATTTGTTTATCAATCAGGTTTCCAAAGCTTCGAATACCGCGGTTTGTGTAGATGCGGACAGCTTTACCTATTCGGAACCTAAGAAGACCGATGAAGAATGGCGTTATCAAAAACGTAGACATTTAAGTACAGGAACATCCTATAAAGCCAAACATAAATTTTTATTAGGTGGCTATGCTTTTAGTCATTTTGCGGTTTGGGCTATGCTGATTCCTTGCATTCTCTTTCCGGAATTTCTGTTGCTTACTGGTTTAGCTTTTGCTTTCCGTTGGCTGGTTATGTGGCTAATCTTTCAACGTTGTTTTAATGTATTAAAGCAAAAAGATCTCGTGAATTACATTTGGATATTCGACGCATGGCTCTTGCTTTATAATTTGCGTAGTATCCCCTCTATCTTCTTTAAACCCAAAGTCTCTTGGAAATAATCGAAAAATACTTTGCCGACTTTTCGGAGCGGCAATTAGGCCAATTTCGTCAATTGGAAGCTTTATATACTGAATGGAATGCACAGATTAATGTGATTTCACGAAAAGATATCGACAGTCTGTACGGCAAGCATGTCTTGCACTCGCTGGCTATCGCCACTACGTTTGAGTTTACCGATGGACAACGGATTCTTGATATTGGTACCGGTGGTGGATTTCCGGGTATTCCTTTAGCGATTTACTTTCCGGAAGTAGAATTTGTATTGGCAGACAGTATCCGCAAAAAGCTAACGGTAGTAGAGGAGGTGGTCAAGGCCCTTCAATTAACGAATGTAAAAACGCATTGGGGAAGGGTAGAGGATATCGGAGCCAAGAATAGTTTCGATTTTGCTGTGAGTCGTGCCGTAGCCCCTTTGGGTGATTTATGGCGTTGGGCGAAACCCTTATTGCGGAAAGGACAGAATGGTGAATTTGAAAACGGATTGGTTTGCTTAAAAGGGGGCGACTTGCACGAAGAGATTTCAGCTTCGGGATGCCGCCCGATGATGTGGAATATCCATGATTTCTTTCCTGAAGATATGTTTCTAGAAAAGTATATGATCTATGTGAAGCGTTAGGTGGGTAAGGATTTCAACGTTTAATACTGCTCATTATCATTCGGGAAATCTCTTTGCTTAACATCAGCAATATACTGCTTCGTAGCACCAAGAATTTGCTCGTAGAGATTGAGATAGCGACGTAAAAAACGCGGATTGAATTCTTTGTTGATCCCTAACATATCGTGCATAACCAAAACCTGACCATCTACATATCTGCCGGCTCCAATACCGATGACTGGTATTTTTAATTCTTCAGCTACTCGTTTGCCTAGATTCGCCGGAATTTTTTCTAGCACAAGGGCAAAACAGCCGGCCTCCTCTAATAAATGCGCATTTTTTACCAATTGCTCGGCTTCGGCTTCTTCTTTGGCCCTCACCGTATAAGTTCCAAATTTGTAGATGCTCTGTGGGGTAAGTCCTAAATGCCCCATGACCGGAACCCCCGACGAAATAATGCGTTTTACCGATTCAATTACTTCTTCGCCACCTTCGAGTTTGATGGAGTGAGCTCCAGATTCTTTCATAATACGAATGGCGCTGTGCAGAGCTTCTTTCGAATTTCCTTGATACGAACCGAAGGGAAGGTCTACCACAACCAAACTACGCTTTACGGCCCGAATCACCGAGGTCGCATGATAAATCATTTGATCGAGGGTTATGGGTAAGGTTGTTTCATGGCCTGCCATCACATTCGAAGCACTATCACCCACTAGTAATATATCGATACCCGCATCATCGAGGATGGTGGCCATTGAGAAATCATAAGCGGTAAGCATAGAAATTTTCTCACCCCTCTGCTTCATCGCCAATAAGGAGTGAGTTGTTATTTTTTTAAACTCTTTGTTTTCATTATGCACGCTCATAAAATACGATTCTGTTACAAAAGTAGGGTCTTCAAAATAATATCACCGATTTACTCGTTTAAATTATGCGGTAAAGGACAAGAAAAAACTTCGTGTATCTTTACCTCTTTCATACTTCGTGATACGTCAATTCATAAATTGGAAATTCTTTCTGGTGCTCTTAGCAGTTGTGATTGCTACTGTATCCTTGTATTATGCCAATAATTTAACCCGAAAGCTAGCGATAGAAGAACGAAATAAAGTCGTTTTTATTAGTCAGGCCCTCGAAAACATTGCCCGGTCTACAGAGAGCGATATCATTTTAGCCACTTCTATTATCGAAAAAAATACCACGATTCCCTTAATTCAAACCGACGAAAAAGATAGCATACTGGAGGTGAGAAATATAGATTCAACCCTGAGTTCGCCGATTCAGTTACAGAAAATCTTAGAGGAGCTGAGGGCAATGCATCCGCCGATTCAAATCACCATTAGTGACCATGAATGGCAAAAAATTTATTATGGCGAGTCTCAATTGCTTAAAGAGTTACGATACTTTCCCTATGTTTTATTATGCATACTTTTTTTGTTTGTCATCATTGTGGTTTCATACTTGAGCACAACCGGGCGACATATTCAGGATAGGGTATGGGTGGGTATGAGTAAAGAAACTGCGCATCAATTAGGTACACCGCTTACATCTTTGGTGGCTTGGATAGAATACCTTAAAGATACAAATGTCGAAACAAGGGCCCTTGGGGAGATGCAAAAAGATGTGACTCGTTTACAATTGATTGCAGATCGCTTTTCGAAAATTGGAAGTAAACCCAAACTACAAGCCGAAAACTTAGTATCGCATCTAGAAGAAATCGTTTCGTATATGCAGAAACGGGCTTCTCGAAATATCTCTATTTCTGTGAAGCGTGTACAAGATGATATTCAAGTTCTCATGAGCGGCCCTTTATTTGACTGGGTCATAGAGAATTTAATCAGAAATTCGTTAGATGCCATGGATGGAAAAGGACAAATCACCATACGGGTTACAGAAAATGAGGCCCAGGTTCTGATTGATGTGAGTGATACCGGTAAAGGCATTGCTCCTAATCATGTAAAAAAAGTATTCAAGCCCGGATTTTCTACAAAACTCAGGGGCTGGGGTTTAGGATTATCCTTGTCGCACCGCATCATTCACGAATATCATCACGGCGAAATATTTGTCAAAAAATCGGAGCTTGGTAAGGGAACTACCTTTCGAATTATCCTGCAAAAAAAGGCGATGACGGAATAATGAGCCGAGCTAAAATTTCGCTTTGTCAACTCAATAATAATTGTACATTTGCGCCTCACAATCCGCGGAGGTGGCGAAATGGCAGACGCACTACCTTGAGGTGGTAGCGCTCGAAAGGGCGTGGGAGTTCGAGTCTCCTCTTCCGCACTTTTTCGACCAATTCTATGTTCTCATACCTTATTTATATGGATATAGAATTGGTCGCTTCCTTTAAAAATTGAACAAATGAAAAAGTTAATCTTCCTTACAATTTTGTTCCTCTTGCTATTTTTCTCCGGATATATTTACTGGTTTTATTATAATTCTTTCAGTGATGGATCCCGCGAAGGTCTTCTTATTAAGTGCTCTCGAAAGGGAAATATTTTTAAAACCTATGAAGGCGAAATGGTACAAGCAGGATTACGTTCAGTGCAAGGCGGGGTGATTAATACCAACAATTTTTATTTTTCGATTATCGATGGAAAGCTTGCTGATAGTCTTGATAAAGTACTCAATAAAGAAGTTAAGATTCATTACACCCAATACCGAAAGTGCTTGCCTTGGCGTGGGGAGAATTACAATGGTAAGAATCAAGAAAATGGACAATACATTGTAGACCGGATTATTAGCGTGAACGAAGCGAATTACAAAGGATTTTAACAGTAAGGCCTAACCGCCGGCATATAAACCGAAAACGGCAGGTTGTTTATGAAAGTCGTGTTGACTTTGTTTCCATTGACTAATCGGCATTGAAATAACTTTCTCATTCTCAGCTGTGAGGTTAATGCCAAGACAAAGGCGGGTAGCAGGGTGACAGCATTTGATGATTTCACCCAATAATTGAAGGTTTCGGTAAGGGGTTTCAATAAAAAATTGCGAACAGTTCTGTTGTCGGCTCTCTCGCTCTAATTCCAGAATTTTTTGGGTAAGCGCGGGTTGTTTATTGGGCAAATAGCCATGAAACTGAAAATGTTGTCCATTAAAACCCGAAGCCATCAGCGTAAGTAAAATAGAATTCGGTCCGGTATGCGGTTTTACGGCCACCTGCAACGTATGAGCCAAACTCACCAAGGCATTCCCCGGGTCAGCAACACCCGGACATCCACTTTCACTAAGAACCCCAATATCAATGCCTTGTTGTAAGAGAGCGGGGGCAAATTGCAAATCTTCTTGTTGATGCTCATTCAATAAATAAAACTGCAAATCATCAATCACAATATCGCGGTTCATTTTTTTTAAGTAGCGACGAGCACTGCGCAAGTCTTCGACATACCATACCTTAATACGACTCACTAAGGCTTTGAGGTATTCGGGCAAGCAATAAATGCCCTCATCGGTTAAGGCATTGGGTATTAAATGAACAGTTCCTTTCATGTGACTAAAAGCGCCAAGATAAGAATTCGCTTCCAGACTTGCATTAGGGGTATTTAAGTAATATATAAGAAATGTAGAGACGACTCCTTTAAATAATTTGTACTTTTGAACGTTTACAATACCATTATGGAGATAAAAGCCGGCCCCCTTTTGAGTAAAATCGAATACCCTGCAGATTTAAAAAAGCTGGGCAAAGAACAATTACATCAGGTTTGTACTGAATTACGTCAATTTATTATCGACTCGGTTAGTGTTAACGGTGGGCATTTTGGCGCTAGTTTAGGTGTTGTTGAGTTAACGGTCGCCCTTCATTATGTTTTCAATACACCCCACGACAAGCTCGTTTGGGATGTAGGTCATCAGGCCTATGGTCATAAAATACTTACCGGACGGAGAAAGAATTTTCATACTAACCGCAAACTACATGGAATCAGCGGTTTCCCAAAACGCGAAGAAAGTGAATATGATGCGTTTGGTGTAGGTCATTCATCAACCTCCATTTCAGCTGCCTTGGGCATGGCGATTGCCGCTCAACTTAAAGGCGAAAATGGAAAACAGCACATTGCCATCATTGGCGACGGGGCGATGACGGCTGGATTACCTTTCGAAGCCTTACAACATCTAGGAACCAGCAAGGCTGATGTGCTGATTATTTTGAATGATAATAATATGAGTATCGACCCTAATGTAGGGGCGCTGAAAGAATATC
The DNA here is from genome assembly GCA_040375635.1 of Chitinophagaceae bacterium. Lineage (GTDB taxonomy): Bacteria > Bacteroidota > Bacteroidia > Chitinophagales > Chitinophagaceae > OLB11. Next base: position 6,786 of record JBEISB010000095.1, read on the forward strand.
TTACCGATATCACTACGTCTCAAACCTATAATAAGGTGAGAGATGATGTTTGGAAAGTGATAGGTAAACTACCCGGTGGTCGATTCCACCAAAAGATGGCTTCCAAAATCGAGGCCGGTGTAAAGGGTGTGGTTTCTAAGACCAGTAATTTATTTGAAGGATTGGGATTACGCTACTTCGGACAAGTGGATGGTCATAATATCGTGAAGTTAGTAGAGACCCTAAAAGACCTGAAAGAAATTAAGGGACCGAAATTATTGCATATCAATACGATCAAGGGGAAAGGCTACGATTTAGCCGAAAAAGACCAAACCCTTTGGCATGCCCCCGGTTTGTTTGATAAAACCAGCGGTAAGATTAATAAAGTGGTGTTTGATAGTCCACAGCCTCCGAAATACCAAGATGTATTCGGTCAATCCATCATTGAATTGGCGAAAGCAAATGCTAAAATCATTGGCATTACCCCCGCGATGCCTTCAGGATGTTCGTTAAAGTATATGATGCAAGAAATGCCAGACCGTGCTTTTGATGTGGGCATCTGCGAGCAACATGCTGTAACCTTAAGTGCAGGACTCGCCACAGAGGGTATGAAGGTGTTTTGCAATATCTATTCATCCTTCATGCAAAGAGCCTATGATCAAGTAGTACATGATGTAGCTATTCAAAACTTACCGGTTATTTTTTGTTTAGATCGTGCTGGCCTGGTTGGCGATGATGGTCCTACCCATCATGGCGCCTACGATATTGCCTACATGCGATGCATTCCCAACATGATTGTGGCGGCTCCTATGAATGAACAGGAATTACGAGACATGATGTACACGGCTCAATTAGAAGAAAATCAAAGTCCATTTGTGATTCGTTATCCCCGTGGCGAAGGGGTGATGCCTGATTGGAAGACACCTTTCAAAAAAATGGAGATAGGTAAAGGCGTTCAGGTTCAAACTGGGCATGATATCGCCATTCTAACGATTGGTCATCCGGGTAATTTTGTGGTCGAGGCTTGTCGCGAGTTGTCTACCCTTGGCATTCATCCTGCTCATTACAACATGCGATTTGTAAAACCCATTGATGAAAACATGATGCATGATATTGCCAAACAATACGCGCACCTGATTACGGTTGAAGATGGAACTGTGGTCGGTGGTTTTGGTAGTGCTTGTCTTGAGTTTTTAGCTGAACATAATTATAAACCTTCTCTGACTATGTTAGGGATTCCTGATCGACTAATCGAGCATGGCAAACCCGCTGAACTACACAGAGAATGTGGCTATGATGCGAAGGCAGTGATAGAAGCCGTTATGCGTCTTAGTCATGTTGATTCGGTAACTTCCGATAATACGGTTACAGCCAATTCGTGAGATTGTATTAAGTTGCTAATCAATAATTCGCTTGTTAGCATATAATCATGCCAACGACTAAAAACATCGTGCCGTTGACCCAACGGGCTTTTCTAGAAACCGTTTGTACTGAAGCTATCCATCTTATACCTTTACAGACTGATGGTTTTTAGTTCACCGATATTTTTATTTTACTTTTTCCCCATCGTACTTCTTCTATATTGGGCAAGTCGAAGGAGTATTTATTGGCAAAATATCGTCCTGTTTTTAGCCTCCCTGCTATTCTATTTTTGGGGTGAAAAAGAATATACGATTTTGGTGATGTTTTCTGTTATGTTGAATTACGGTACCGG
>JBEISB010000204.1:0-3585 GCA_040375635.1 Chitinophagaceae bacterium
ACCGTATCATAGTGCCATTCTTCATAGCCAGGATAAAAACTGTTAGCATCCGTGCACCAGTTGCTGATGTTAGGACAAAGATCTCCGTAAATTTTCTTGGTGTTATTTCCGGTTGTATCCACCGTAAATGGAACGTCTTGACCACAAGTTTGCGAAACCGCATGCATCGAGCAAGTGCCCGTCAATCCTGCATTTACAGGCAAACCACTAGCTCCAATTTTACAATCACGATATAATATGAGATGCACCCTATACGTGAGTGGAGACACATATTCATAATAAATATCAGCCGCAGATACATGCGAGGCTTTTGCCTGACCGAAACTCAAGATGAATGCAAAAACAATGCACAATGAACGTAAAACTCTTTTCATACAAATAATGATTAAGCCTATTTAAGGTGATAAAGGTAATGGATTTCTCCGATTTACAAAATTACATCGGAAAGAAAGACGGCCACCCTTTCGACTCAGTTGGCGCATTTCATATATTTATTATTATGATATTTTAAGGGCTGAAAGAAAACATTAACAGAATAATATCCATGTGTCTGAAATCATTCGGCGAAGTTGATTACCTTGTCGCATGTTTTCGGCAATCTTAGCAGGTTTGGCTTTCGGTCTTTTCATGGCGGTGTCTGTTGGCCCTACCATATTTGCCATTATCAAGTATAGCATAGGCTATGGATGGCGCGCGGGTGTTAGCTTTGTGATGGGAGTATCCTTGAGTGATAGTTTATATGTTGCTTTCGCGAATCTTGCCTCTGGCTGGTTATCACAGTTGATGAATCACAAACACCTGATTGGTCTTATGGGCTCGTCAATCTTTATTATGATTGGCGTATATGGGTTTTTTAAGAAGATTAAGGTTACCCGAAACACGAGTGATATGGCGATGGTTACCAGCAAAGACTACTGGAAGATCTTCTCGAGTGGTTTCTTACTCAATACATTGAATCCGGGGGTTATTCTTACCTGGATCACCTCTGTAGCTGCCATTTCTAGCTTATCTCATGCCTATCGATTTTTATTCTTTGCCTCTTGCCTTGGACTTATTTTAAGTCTCGACTTTTTGAAAGTCTTTTTAGCCCAACGGATTCGCACCCGCCTAACCCCTAGAAACATTGTATACCTAAATCGAATCTCAGCGCTTTGTCTTACAAGCATTGGCTTGTTTTTGCTTGTGAAATTTGGGTTTAATATCAAGATTGGCGGATTTTAAGACAAATAGAGCTTTTTAAGACCCTCGTTGACAGAGATTGTCTTGCGCTCGTTCATGCAATGATGATGATTCTCATCAGGCTAATGCGATTTCCCTATATTTGCAGCCAATTTTGAAACATGGATAAAAATACCCTGGCCGGTTTTGGCCTGCTGATGCTTTTGTTGGTAGGTTATATTGTTTATAATGACAATGCAGAAAAGAAATACCGCGCCCAACAGACTAAAGATTCAATTGCCGAGGCCATCAAACATCCAAAGGCCGTAACAATTATTGATACCACGCATAAAGATAGTACCCAAATTGCCCCGCTAACGCCCTCAGACAGCATTGCTGCCATTCCAGAGCAAGAAACTTTATTAGAAAATGATGTGATTGCTATCACCTTCACCAATAAAGGAGGATTTCCCCAAAAAGCGGTGTTAAAAACCTTCAAATCGTTCGATGGGAGCCCGCTTGTGCTTTTTAATGGCGATAAAAATCACTATGATTTTGGATTTACGGCTGCCAATGGCCATGTGGTACATAGTCGCGCACTGACCTTCACCCCTGTGCTCAGTGCAGATAAGAAGAGTTTAATTTATGCTAATCAGGATATTAGCTTTCAATATACGCTGAATCCTAAGAGTTACATGATGGGGATGCGAGTGATGCCGGTGCAAGCCGACAAATCAAAAGAAATTCAATTTGATTGGGCTTCCACTTCCCTAATGACAGAACACGATGCTGAAAGTCAGAAACAGTACACGCAAGTTTGCTACAATCTCGAAAAGGAAGGTTTTGATAACTATACTATTGATAGACAGAAAAGTCTTGATTTAAAAGAACCCCTGCAATGGCTTTCGTTTAAACAGCATTATTTTAATACCACGGTAATTCCTGATGGCAAGTTTGTTGTTCGCAGCACGATAAGCAGTAAACCTGCCATGGATACCTTGGCCCACAGCATGGCTGATTTCAAAGCAACCATGAATATAACACCACAAGATCAACTCAACTTTAATGTATTTCTTGGCCCCAATGATTACGACCTATTGAAAAGTTATCACAAAGACTTACAAGAAATTATTCCGCTTAGCTACGGCATTTTTGGATTCGTGAAATACATCAATATTTGGCTCATTATTCCGATTTTCAATATGCTGTCGAAAATATTCAGCAGTTATGGTATTGTGATTTTAATCCTCACCTTTATCATTCGCTTATTGATGTCGCCTTTTACCTACAAAAGTTATGTGTCGAGTGCGAAAATGAAAGCCTTGAAACCCGATATGGATGAATTGCGTGAGAAATTAGGAGATGACAAACAAGCCTTTGGTGTAGAGCAAATGAAGTTATATCGACAAGCTGGTGTAAATCCTTTGGGTGGGTGTTTGCCCGCACTCTTGCAGTTGCCCGTATTCTTTGCCTTGCTCTCATTCTTTCCGCATGCCATTGTGCTTCGCCAAGAAAGCTTTTTGTGGGCTAAAGATTTATCGACTTATGACTCAATTTTGAATTTACCATTTACAATTCCGTTTTATGGCGACCATGTGAGTTTGTTTACGCTGTTATTCGTGATTACGAGTTTATTGCTCTCACTATATAGTATGAACAATATGGCTGGTCAAGATCAGAATAACCCCATGATGAAATACATGCCGTTTATTATGCCGGTCATGTTTTTAGGAATCTTCAATAAATTACCTGCAGCCTTGACTTATTATTATTTTGTATCGAATGTGATTACGCTTGGCTTGCAATTTGTAATTCAGAATTATATCATCGACTCGAAAAAGATTCATGCTGCTATCCAAGCTAAGAAAAATGAACCCGCTAAAGAGAATAAGTTCATGGCGAGAATGATGGAGATGCAGAAGCAACAACAGCAACGGATGAATCAGAAAAAGTAGTTACGAATAACTTATTGAATGCAATGGAGGGCGTGTCCCTTTGGGTCGTGCTATCCGTTATAAGTCCTCGCTCGTTCCTCGCTGCGGGCTTCCACTCCTATCACTCACGCAAACCACAAAAACACTTCACAATAGTGAATCCTTTCATCGATGCTATTCGACACAATTTAAACGTACGCGAAAATACTGTGAAGGCAAAAACGGTGAAATGATACTCAATGCCACAGCTGTTGCACTGGCTCCGTATAAAGGCAGAGAGCTTGAAAGCGAGAACTGTATAGAGGGTGAGGAGGTTGAACGCAAAGTGCGCAGAGAGAGAAACACGAAGTGCGATGACAGGTTTAATGCAAAGTGCGCAGAGGGTGGAGAACGCAAAGTGCACAGAGAAAGAAACACGAAGTGCGTGAAAGGGTTTAACGCAAAGTGCGCAGAGGGAGGAGGACGCAAAGTGCACAGAGAGTGAAACACGAAG
>JBEISB010000062.1:0-11026 GCA_040375635.1 Chitinophagaceae bacterium
AAACTGTAGTGATTACGATTATGTATTGGCCGTTGAAGATTCCTTGTATACTGCCGCCGAAGTGTGCGACGCAACCCCGATAAAAAAAGTTAGTGTGCTGGTAACAAAAAAAGACGCTTAGTTATTTTATGACGTGTGATAGAACTTACTGTTTGTTTTTTTGTTTCTACAAACCTATCCACCATGGCGACAGTCTTTTTATGCAGATAATACGATTATGAAAAACATTTTTCTTTTCCTTGCCCTCTGCTGCAGCGCTTACATAGTTAAAAGTCAAACCACCTATATGAGTTTACACACGAGTGGTCGCTTCGACAAAATAATATCGGTAAGCAGTGGCGGTTATTTAACCTCGGGATTCGATAGCAACTATGCCCATCAGTATGTTCGATGGGATGGCGGGTTTCATCCTATTTGGAAATTAAAACTAATCGACACAAGCTTAATTCCTTTTTCGAATGTAATCGTAGAGGCCAACGATGGCCATTTTTATTTGGGGGCCTCATCGAATGTAAACAATGGGTCGTTTACCGTTACGAAAGTCAGTAGCACTGGCTCGGTATTATGGCAAAAACGATATACCGGATCAGCTGTCAATTATAGTCTGTATGCGCCTACCATGAATAAAGCCGCCGGCACCGACAATGGTTTTGTGTTTGGAACAGGCAGTTGCTCATTACATAATGTGTTCGTAAAATGTGATGCGAACGGAAATATCAATTGGCAAAAAAGTTATGACTACCCGCTTTCCAGTGGGGTAATTACCTGCATGAGCATCGTTACCGAAAACAATGGCTATGTGTTATCATCCGGATTTAATATAAAATCGGTACTGACTACGCATATTGATACATCAGGAAGCATATTGAATTACTCAGCTTATACCTATACTTGGACGGCACAGCTCATGCCTCAAAAATTAGTGAAGATGCCGGGCAATAATGGTTATGCCATGATAGCACAAACGAATAACTCGAACAATCAAATTCAATATGTAGCGTTTTATAACAATGCGCTTAGTATGACAAGCTTTACCGAATTAAACATAGCTTGTCAGCAATTTACCTTGTACGATATAACACCAGTAGACAATGGCACGGCCGTAGTAATTAACGGCAGTGTGTATGATAGCACCAATATCTTTCGGACAGCAGCTATCAAGATTTCGAACACAGGCAATGTACTCTGGAAACGTTTTGGTAAAAATAGCAATACAGCCTCTGTATCGTTTCAACATACCGAATTTACCGGGGTAGTGGCCAACGGAAACCGAACGGTACATGTTGGTGGCGGCTTGTATGAAGGTCCGTTTGTAGCCATCCTCGACTCGATGGGGAATGGCATTTGCAATGAAATGAATTTTACACTGAGCGCCCTGCCCCGCACCCTAACCGCCAGCAGCGACCTCGTAACGGCTTTTGTCAGCAATGCTGTAGCTATCAATGCCTCCTTAAATTATAATCAACAAGTAGGGTATACGCCACAGATTTTTTGCGGATCAACGGTAGAAGGCATAACAGAATTAACGGTGGCAAATATTGATGTATATCCGAATCCGGCAAGTAATAAAATCAATATCGTTACCCATCAACTTTTTGATCAAGAGGCTAGTTTTACCTTATCCGCCATTGATGGAAAGCTATATCGTCGCAGTGGTTACAAAAATGGAATGAGTATTTCTATCAACGATTTACCAGAAGGTGTTTATACACTGATGATAACAGATAGCAAACACACAGCTCGCACCAAAGTAGTTGTTAGTCACTAAGTGAATGCGTACTTATCCTTCGTATTGCGTAGCGATTTCGCAAAACATGCGTACGCCAATACCAATCGCTTGTTGATGAATATTAAACTGAGCATTGTGTACCGGAAATTGAAATTCGTCGCCGAATGAAGTGCCCAATCTAAAAAAGCATCCCGGAATATGATGCGTATAAAAACTAAAATCTTCGGCAGCCATGCGCAGGTCGAGGGTAACCACATTTTCTTTTCCAATCGTAGTCTCGGCAATAGCGCGGGCTTTACGGGTGGTCTCGGGGTGATTAAACAAAGAAGGATAACCCATAGGAATATCGACCTCGGCATCACCACCCAAGGCCCTACATAATTCGATAGTATGTTTACGAATCAATTCGTGAGCCCGGGCCCGCCAGGTTTCGTCTAAGCAACGCAAAGTACCTTCTATTTTTACTTCATTCGGAATTACGTTCCCGGCGTTGCCACCATGAATTTGTCCGAATGATAATACCGAAGGTTGCAACGGATTACAATTGCGCGATATGATTTGTTGCAAGCTCGTGAGCAATTGAGCCGAAATAATTATCGGATCTACCGTTTGATGAGGTAATGCTGCATGTCCACCTTTTCCTTTTACGTTGATATAAATTTCATCGGCACTAGCCATGTATTGTCCTTCGCGAAACCCTAATTTACCATAGGGCAAATGCGGATAAACATGCAAAGCAAAAATAGCCTCAGGTTTAGGGTTTTCGAGTACACCGGCTTTAATGAGCAGGCTCGCCCCACCGGGATGTTTTTCTTCGCCGGGTTGAAAAATACATTTGATGGTGCCGCTCCATTGATCGCGGGTTTGATGTAATAGTTTAGCAGCCCCTAACAAGCATGTGGTATGCACATCATGTCCGCAGGCATGCATAACTCCCGGATTTTGCGATCGATAAGGAACATCGTTAGCTTCGAGTATGGGCAAGGCATCCATATCACCCCGCAAGGCAATCACCCGACTCTGGGGATCGCGACCTTCGATAAGGGCTACGATACCTGTACCTGCCAAACCCACTTGGTGAGCAATACCCCATTCGGTTAGCTTTTGTGAAATAAACTTTGCTGTCTCAAACTCCTGAAAGGAAAGCTCGGGATGAGCATGTATATGTTCGCGGATGGCGATAAACTCTTGTAGAGACTGATCGACCAATACACTGTAAATACTATTCGCTGACATTGATATTTTTTATAGTAACGATATCGGGGACAATAAACGAGCTTGGAAACATGCGGCTCACCAAACGTAAAAATTCGTTGGCTTCTCCTTTCTCTTCGAAGTCGCCGACCTTAATTTTATAAGATGGCACATTGTACGACATGTACGAACGCTTATCAGGAAAGGCCTTGGTAAAATTATTTTTGGCCTGTATCGCTTCATTGCGGTCTGGCCCATTGTACACAATAATTCGATAGCCCTTGGTGGTATAAATACTACCCGTCACTTTCTTCTTTCCATCTGCCGAAACAATAGGCTTAAATAATTGTAACTTATTTTTCTCTTCATTGGCCATCAGGGCAGCTCGTGTATTTAGAATATCAAGACGAGCATCTTTGAAGATGCGCACATTTTGGGGAATGATGAGCGTATCTGTCGGTAAAGACTCATCTTGGCCAAAGGCAGAAATGACTGAGAGAAACAGAAATATCGTCAAAAGAATTTTCATACTGTGCAGCCACAAAGGTAGTGCATACCACGATGAATTAAACTCAATTCTTCGCTTTGGATTTGGTGCAAAAGACTGAGGCATTTTAAAGCTGAAGATATTCGAGTAAGTTTGTAAAAAATTAATGCAGGATGCAGAAATATACCCTAGTGCTTGGGGCTTCTGAAAACGAAGAACGGTATAGTAATAAGGCCATTAAAAAACTGAGGGCCTATGGGCATCCTGTGGCGGCCATTGGTAACCGTGCGGGACAGGTAGATGATATTGCTTTTTCTAAAGAGAAACCTGTATTAGAGAATATAGATACCGTAACTCTATACCTTGGACCCGCCCATCAAGCCGAATACTATTCGTATATTTTATCCCTTCATCCCAAACGAATTCTATTTAATCCAGGCACCGAAAACGAAGAACTAAGTGCTCTTGCTCATCAAGCGGGTATCGAAACCCTTGAAGCTTGCACCTTGGTATTGCTAAGTACCGGTCAATATTAACCCTAATAACCCTTGGTCCTGACTATACACCTACAACATATCAGCAAACAATTCGGCGAAGAAATACTCTTCGAAAACTTGTCGATGCAAATCGATAATGGACAATCTATAGCCTTGCTAGGTCGAAACGGATCCGGCAAATCGACCCTCCTACAAATTATAGCCACCTATATGCTGCCTGCCAAAGGAGAAGTGATTTATACAGAAAATAATCAAACGCTCGACGCCGAAGAAATCTTTCACTCGGTATCGTATTGCGCCCCCTATCTCGAACTCATCGAAGAGCTGACATTACAAGAGTTTCTACAATATCATTTCACCTTTAAAAAATCGCTCCTCCCCATACCCGATATGATTGATTATCTGGGTTTGCAGGCAGCCACTCATAAACCCATCGAAAAATTTTCGAGCGGTATGAAGCAACGCGTAAAATTGGCCCAAGCCATATTTGCCGATACGCCGGTGCTGTTATTAGATGAGCCTTGCACCAATCTCGACGAAATGGGAATTACGCAATATCACCAGATGATATCGACCTTCGGAAAAAATAGAATCCTTGTCGTGGCATCTAATGACGAAAAAGAATTTAAAGTTTGTGAAAACAAAATAGATATCAGCAAATCATAAGGATGACAGATCATCAAGAACAGCAAAAAATTATTCGTGCTTGGACATTTTACGATTGGGCAAATTCGGCCTACTCATTGATTATTACCTCAGCTATCTTTCCGGCTTATTATTCGGCTATCGTGCCCGAAAAAATTATGTTTTTGGGTAGAGAAATGCCCCGAGCCGTTATGGCCTCGTATGCGATTTCGATTTCGTTTTTGCTCATTGCCTTTCTCTCCCCCATGCTATCTTCTATTGCCGATTATCGAGGCAATAAAAAAGCGTTTATGCGTTTCTTTTGTTACCTGGGATCAGCAGCCTGTATCGCTCTTTTCTTTTTTGGAAAGAATGCGCAGGGCGAAACCAATGTATGGTTCGGATTAATTTGTTCGATGATTGCCTCCATAGGTTATTGTGGCAGCATCGTTTTTTACAATGCCTTTCTACCCGAAATTGCGGATAAAGATGAACAAGACCAAGTCAGTGCCCGCGGTTTTGCCATGGGCTATATCGGCAGTGTATTATTGATGCTGCTTTGCTTTGCGGGTATTGCGATGAATGATGCGTATCAATGGGGACTAGGCACTTTACCGGTACGTATTTCGTTTTTGGCCGTGGGCATATGGTGGGCAGGATTTGCTCAAATTACCTTTCGGCATTTACCGGAAAAAACAAAAGACAATTATCTTTCAACCAGCAACTTGTTTACTGGCGGTTATCACGAATTACAAAAAGTATGGAAGAACTTAACACACTTACCCGGCTTGCGTAAATTTTTACTCGCCTTCTTCTTTTATAATATGGGTGTGCAAACCGTTATGTATATGGCTACCTATTTTGCCAGCGACGAATTAAAAATGGAAACCACCCAACTACTATTGGTGGTGATGATTATTCAATTGGTGGCCATTGCCGGCGCCTGGTTGTTTGCTAAAATATCAGATCGCAAAGGCAATTTATTTTCACTAAGCCTCTTGGTGCTTAGCTGGATAGGCATTTGCGGCTTTGCTTATGTAGTTCACTCCGTTAACGAATTTTATCTCATTGCCTTGTGGGTAGGCTTGGTGATGGGCGGCATTCAATCTTTATCCCGCTCTACCTACTCGAAGCTATTGCCGGTAACCGACGATACAGCCTCTTACTTTAGCTTTTATGATGTTTGCGAAAAAGTAGGCATCGTGATCGGCACTCTTTCTTTCGGATTGATTGCCGATTGGATGGGTGGTATGCGCAATTCTACGCTCGGGTTATCATTATTTTTTATTATCGGATTGATATTACTATCCCGTTTACGGAAACATGCATAAAGCTTAGATATTCGTTTCGAGGGTATAGCTTATCTTGCGACCCTATGGCGAAACAGGGTGGCGATATCTTGGTAAAAGGATCAAGGGTACATAACCTGAAAAATGTAACGGTAGCCTTTCCACATAATCAATTCATTGTGGTGACTGGCGTAAGCGGCTCCGGAAAATCGTCGCTGACTATGGATACTTTATTTGCCGAAGGACAACGACGCTATGTCGAAAGCTTAAGCGCCTATGCCCGTCAGTTCATGAAAACCCTGCAAAAGCCGGATGTCGATACAATCGAAGGTTTATGTCCGGCCATTGCCATCGAACAAAAAGTTACCGCCCGTACACCGCGCTCTACCGTAGGTTCTATGACCGAAATCAACGATTACCTGCGTTTATTATTTGCCAAAATCGGACGAACCTTTTCACCCATCAGCGGAGAAGAAGTAAAGAAAGACGAAGTAAATGATGTATTGCTTTGGTTACGCTCACTGAAGCCAGGCGATAAAATATTGATATTAATTCCCTTGCCGAAAGAGGCCGAAAAAAATGTTCGTTATTATCTCGACGATCTTTTGCAAAAAGGATTTACGCGTATCTATCATCGAAACGACAAGTATAACTTACAAATCGAAGAGATGTTGATGGAAGAAGATCCATCGCTCGATATGAAGAATATGTACCTTCTGATTGATCGCTTGGTGATGCGCGATTTTGAAGATGATGAATGGCATCGCATAGCCGACAGCATTCAAACCGCCTTCGACGAAACCCTTGGCGATGTGTATCTCGAAGTCAATGGCAAATCATTAAAACACTTTTGTAATCGCTTCGAACTCGATGGCATCCGACTCGAAGAACCTAGTCCTACTTTTTTTTCGAGCAATAATCCCTATGGAGCCTGCACCGAATGCGAAGGGTTTGGACAAGTATTAGGCATAGACGAAAATTTGGTGATTCCCAATCGAAATCTCTCTTTACACGAAGGCGCCGTGGCCTGCTGGAGTGGCGAAAAGATGCAAGAATGGAAGAGAGCATTTATGTATGAACATAAGCAACTCTTTCCGATCCATAAACCCATACGCGAACTCGATAAAGCCACTTACGATCTTTTATGGAATGGGAAGCATGGTATCCATTCGTTCTTCGATATGGTGGCCGACAATTTATATAAAATTCAATACCGCGTATTGCAGGCCAGATATAGAGGTAAAACCACTTGCCCTTCGTGCGGCGGAAGTCGTATCCGTAAGGATGCTTTGTATGTAAAAATCGATGGAAAGCATATTGGCGAATTGCTCGACATGCCGGTAGAGAATTTATACCAATGGTTTCAGTCGATTCACATCAACGAACACGATGCAACCATCGCAAAACGTATACTCACCGAATTGCAAACCCGCTTACAAACTTTACTCGATGTTGGCTTAAACTACCTCACCCTGCAACGCACAGCAAACACATTAAGTGGTGGCGAAAGTCAACGCATTCAACTCACCCGCGTTATCGGTAGCAACCTCACCGATAGTTTGTATATTCTTGACGAGCCTTCTATTGGTTTACATGCCCGCGATACTGAGCGACTAATTGGGGTACTGAAAAAATTGCGCGACTTAGGGAACACAGTCGTTGTTGTCGAACACGACGATCAGATTATGCGACACGCCGATCATATCATAGACGTGGGTCCATTGGCCTCACATCTCGGAGGCGAAATTGTGGCTGCGGGTTCGTATAAGGAAATCATCAAACACAAAGAAAGTCTTACCGCTCGCTATCTCAGTGGTAGTCTGCAAGTGGGCATTCCTAAGCCTGCCCGAAAAGTAGTCAATCAAATCAGCATCATTGGCGCATCACAACATAATCTAAAACAGGTAAATGCCAGTTTTCCACTGAATATGCTTACCGTAGTAACAGGAGTAAGTGGTTCGGGCAAGACCAGCTTGGTGAAACATATTTTATACCCCGCTGTAAAAAATAAAAAAGGAGATTATAGTCTGAAGCCCGGCGAGTTTGCCGAACTTAAAGGCGACCTCGATGCCCTTAGTGCTGTTGAAATGGTCGATCAAAATCCTATCGGAAAATCTTCACGATCCAATCCTATCACGTATATCAAAGCCTACGACGATATTCGAAATTTATACGCAGCCCAGCATCTATCGAAGGTACGCGGATATACACCCGGTTACTTTTCGTTTAATGTCGATGGCGGACGTTGCGATCATTGCAAAGGCGAAGGAGAAACCATTGTTGAAATGCAATTTTTAGCTGATGTTCACCTGCCCTGTGATATCTGCAAAGGCAAACGCTTTAAAGCCGAAGTGCAAGAAGTTCAATACAAAGGCAAAAGCATTACAGATGTGCTGGAGATGAGTGTTGATGAAGCCCTTGCGTTTTTTAGCGCTGAAAAAAAGGTGGCCGAAAAAATAAAAAATCTGCAAGATGTAGGCTTAGGATATATCAAGCTCGGACAATCTAGCGATACCCTCAGTGGTGGTGAAGCGCAACGTGTAAAACTGGCTTCGTTTCTCGATAAAAGCTATGCCCATAAAAAAATTCTCTTCATTTTCGACGAGCCCACTACCGGTTTACACTTTCATGATATCCATAAATTACTTAGCTCTTTCGAAGCCCTATTGGCTAATGGACATTCACTGATTGTGATCGAACATAATCCGGATATCATCCGAAACGCCGACTGGGTTATCGATCTTGGTCCCGAAGGCGGAGCCAATGGTGGATATGTGCTTTACGAAGGACCCGTTGCAGGCTTACAAAAATGCAAATCGAGTTATACCGGAAAATTTCTGTAGTGGTATATTATTTTTGGGGCGTCATGATTTCTGCCCTTCTTTAACATGGGTCCCGCTGCTCCGGGCTCCGGTGCTTCGCACTTCCCCTTCGTATCGGGCGCAGTTATGATGCTATCCTTATCCTAAGCAGAGGGTTAGGCAGAGAACGCACAGGCATACCTTGGCGTTCTTTGCGTGAATACCTTTGCGTTCTTTGCGCGAATACCTTTGCGTTCTTTGCGCGAATACCTTTGCGTTCTTTGCGTGGATACCTTTGCGTTCTTTGCGTGGATACCTCCGCGATCTTTGCGTGAATACCTTGGTGTTCTTTGCGTGGATAATAATGCGGAATAAGCCTGAACGGGTGAAAGTGTACATACAACACGCAAAGGGTGCAGAAGGTAACGCAGAGGCATAACTTTGCGATCTTTGCGTCGATACCTTGGCGATCTTTGCGTGGATAATAATGCGGAATAAGCCTGAACGGGTGAAAGTGGAAATACAACACGCAAAGGGTGCAGAGGGTAACGCAGAGAACGCAGAGGCATAACTTTGCGTGAATACCTTGGTGTTCTTTGCGCGGATTACATAGTATTGAAAGTGTACATAGTCGTCCCTTAAAAACCCCAATTTAATTTTTGGGCAAAGAACTTGGTATAAACTTCTAGAATTATTTTCAGAAAGATTGACCAACAATTGTTTGCCTCTGTTCGCCAGAGGTTTATGACTCGTTTAAAGTTCATGCCACAAGCTGCTAGAATCAAGTTCGTTTGATCACCGATAATGCCACGTAGAAAATTTCTTCCAAGTCTATAGTTCGACTTTATATGTCCTATCACTGGCTCTATCGCTGAACGTCTTCTATGTTTCTTTTTTCTGGAACGTGTTATATTTTTAATCGGCTTAGGTACTCGTATTTTTGTTTCTTCGTATTGGCTTATTCCTCTATACCCTCTATCAACATAAGCTTCATCCGGCTGCTCTCCTGTACGTCGTACAATTTGCTCTAGTACTTCAGGTATCGTTTTTGAGTCGTGTTGTGATTGGGTGAAATTTATTGCCCCAACAATAATTCCACTCCTTTGGTCAATGGCTATTGATACTTTGCTTCCAAACCCATACTTCTTATGTTCTTTACCCTTTGTGTAACATTTTACTTGAGGCTCATGTAAACTATTAATTTTATCGGCATCCATTCGCCTTTGTTTTAAAACACGTTGATATAATTTCAGGGTATCCAAGTAAATACCTAAGCGGTCTAATGAAAGTTTCCTTGCAAGCTCTCTTACTAGTCGTCCTGCTATTACTCAGATCTTTGTATCCGCCTTACGAGCTAATTTGTATCCATTCTTACGTTTCTTAAATCGTTGATGGTAACTTAATCTCTTTATCGTTCTAGTGTATGACTGTCGCAAATCAATTCCTTCCTCATTAGATATCTTCCAACATTTTGATATGATTTTCTTGTATAGCTTATCGTCGGTCGGATAGGTAATATTCTTCTCCTGTACCGTGGTATCAATACTCACTACTTGACCAATCGAGTGATTGTCCTTATCCTCATCTTTATTAATCCGTATACTTTCTTTTAAAATCAATTCTACGCCAGATTCACCTATGCGTTGACGGAAGGCAATCAGTTCAGTAGGAACACAAGGTTCTTTACATTGAAAATATTGTTCGCCGCAGAAGTATTGAAAATGAAGATTCTCAGCCCATTGCTCAACCAAACTCTCATCACTTAAATTTCGCAAATATTTTAAAATCAACAAACCAGTCATTAAGCGGATGGGCTTCGATGGACGGCCATTATCCTTACAATAATGTTTTGAAAATTCACTCTAAAATAAATCCCAATCTATTTTATTAGCCAATAATACCAACGTGTGCTTATGATTAAGTTGGTCTGATAGACTATTGAAAAATCCAAGTTGAGGGCTTGATTTTGAATTTGTTAGCATGCCCAAATTTGCAAAATTTTTCACCCATTTTATAGATTCTTGCAAACTAATTCATGCTTCACAATATGAAAATACCGTGGATAATGCTTTAAATGATTTTTTGAGGGACGACTAGATAGTGCTATCATACTTAGAACGCAGCCTATGGTATTTGTCGTCAAAAAACAATCAAATTAAATATAAAAACCAAAGGTTGTCCTACGAGCAACGAAGGAGTGAGACCTTTTTCTTGTTTTCGACGAAGAACATTATTGCAGACAAATTCATAAACCTTGATTTTTTACCGAGCTTTTGCATCAACATAAAAGCTTGAAAAGATTCTTAGAAATCGTAAACAAAATCATTACAAAAATTCATTCTCAATAAGGCTATACGCCTTACCACTTATTTTTTGCGGAAGAATAATCGAATTGGCACCCCTTT
>JBEISB010000011.1:0-26841 GCA_040375635.1 Chitinophagaceae bacterium
CCGTGATTTTATACCTGAACTGATTGTGAAGCAGAACGATGGTGTCTGAAAAGGGCATTCCATTGGGTGTGTACTTCAGTAAGCTTTGTACTATGGATGTCTTGTACAATTTCATGCCACTATTTAGGTCGCTGATATTTATTCCTGTTGATTTTCGAACAATATAGAGCACGAGTTGTTTAATGATATTTCGGTAAAATGTTGATCCTTTAAAGTTTCGATTACCAATACACATATCAGCTTTTACGCTGAGCATTTTTTGTTTTAGTTCTTCAATATCAGTCAAGTTATGCTGGCCATCGGCATCAATGGTTACTACATAATCAGTATCGGCTGCTAAAATTCCACTTTTAATGGCACCACCATATCCTCTGTTTTGCGAATGGGTGATTACATGCAATTGAAATGTTGGGTTATTTGCCGCAAAACGATTTAGAATTTCTTGTGTATGGTCTGTGCTTCCATCGTCAACAACGATAACTTTACAATGATGTTTTCGGGTATAGGCTAATAGCTCATTGAGCACATATTCTATACTTTCTGCTTCGTTAAAAGTTGGAATTACGATGGTAGTGTTACCGTTATTTGCTGACTGATCAAGATGCATAGTAAAAGGATTCTTGTAAAAAATAAACGGTATACCAAAGGGTGACAATTGTATATAAACTGATACCCATTTTAATGTGGTTTGCGCTGAGTTTGGTGGTTATGGGTTGGGGGATATAAAAGCAGCAGCCTATTAAAAAAGGGAGTAAGGGCGTAAAGTATCGACCTTGTAAGCCATATAGGTAGTCGGATCCTATTGGAGAGTTGTTCAAGAAGAATACAAAGAGTATAGCTAAACTGGTAAGTATGCTAAGGGTAATCATTCCGAATCGAAACCAACGTTGTAAGGGTTTGCTATACGTTTCGGTGAACACAGCTGTTGCCATAGTGAGATATTGTAGCACAACAAACCACACAGGTAACTTAGTATAACTAAATCCAAATCGTCCCACACTGCCAATAATCCACATTTGTCCTTGCTTGAATATATTGAGTGCAATAAGGTAAATGCCATGAAGGGGATTGTGAAATTGCCAGGCGAAGTTTTTCTTCATATCAAACACAAAGTCATTCTGAAGTGGTTTTTCAGTAGGTAAATGCAGAGATTGGATATAGGTGTTCCATAAAAAGGAGGGTAAAAAGGCTGCTATCATCATCAAGCCAAATCCAATCCAGAAATATGATTTCTTTTCGAATTGATGGATGGGTAGAAATAAAGTACAGAAGAATAAAAGAAAATAACCATCTTTCGATAAGCGCTGCATAAAGGCAATGACAAATAATAGGATGATTTGATGGAGTGTAATTTTCTCTTCCTGAAAATAGAATCTCATCAGATAGGCGAAGTACAGAAATAAAAAGGCTAGGCCTAAGCTATCGTAGGTAATGCTACCTCCTTGGTATAAGGCCATGGGACTCAATGCAATTAAGGTGAGGAGTCCTTTGAATTGGGGCGCACACTTGATGGCCAGAAAGCAAACACAAAGATAGGCTAGTAAGGTGCCAATACGCCCCCACCATCCAAGCCAAACCGGACTATCATACATAATGCCACCGAGCTTCATAGAAATAGCTGCCGGGATATACGGAAAAGGTTGTAAGGTGCAATTGGGGGATTCGTGAAAATAGATGCTGTCGGTATCGAGAACTTTTTCAGCAAATTGATCAATGATGCTAGGCGGTAATTTTGAAGTATCGTTTAGCCGAATCATCTGAAAGTTAAACACATCGCTTGCTAGATTTTTAGGAAGCAGAAATCCAACCCTGCCCTTTTGCACCTGAGGGCCAATATGGCCGCTTGATAAATTATAGGCATTAAAGAAGTGGCGATCTTCGTCGTTGGCATGCCAAGGCGGATTAACGAATATCAATTTTAATCCGAAAAGTAATCCGATGAAAAAGAATGCATGATGATATTGCCAATTTTTAATCAGTTTCATTTCTGCCACTCGTTTAAGTATTTCGATAATAAAATCGCTTTAGGTTCATTGGGATTAACTTCTTGCGCTCTCCGAAGAAAAGGAATAGACATGCTATATTGGCCTTGATTATAATAATTTAGTGCCACAGCAAAAAGAGCGTCGAAGTCTTTGGGATTCACTTTTAGATAGCGGAAGATTACTTGATTACATGAATCGTATTCTTTCGAATTGCTATATACAATGCCCAAATATTTATCAATCATCGGATTATCGTAACCGGGTATTCTTGCTGCCTGAATGATGGCCATGGCGGTATCTTTCTTACTGAAATATGGGTTCAGCTTTTTATTAAGACAAAAATTATATAAATCGCGCGCTTTTTTTTCTATGCTATTCACCGTAGTTCCTGAGCCTAATTTTATCGCCATACGTTGACTGTACATGCAGGAATCCCAATTCTTTTTTTGCAACCAATAAAAACCATAAATATGCCAGATCCGGGCATGATAGGGGTGTTTCATTACTTGTTCTCGAATCATAGCTCCTCCTTGTTCTAGTAATGCGGTTCTTTGAGGGCCTTCGGGTACGCGGGTAGAAGAATCGCATAATATTTCGCCATTGCGCCAAGGGTCATTTAACGGAGCTGTGTTTGCGCCTATCCATAGAATAATAAAAAATAACACACTCAAGGCGGGTAAAGTCCAGTCTTTCAGCGTTGAAAGGCTCAAGCCAGATACAGCATTATCTGCCAATTTTTTAGGAGCAGCAAATGATGAATGAGATTGTTTGCCTGAAAATTTCACTGTCTGTTTTTAGTTATTGTTGAGACTGCAATAGTATACGCTTCCTGCTAAAAACGAAAGCAGGAGAGGTGCTGAGAGGGGGCTTACATGTCTGAATCGTTAATTATTACGGACGAAGCTGATGATTAAATATTGAATAGATAATCTGTGTACGGTTACACGAATCATGTCCATCTTAATCGTTATGCATTGCAGGGTAAAGAGGCTCGGTATCCATTAAACAGGAGGGGTAGCCAAAGAAAAAAAAGCGAATATTGTGGCAGATGGAATGAATTTAGAAAATTGTTCTATCAACTGAATAAAGCAAGTGTAAGAAACAGCGTGAGAGCAAAGTAGAAAAAAGTCAGAGCGAGAACTCGTTCGGAAGTTTACGCTCTCCGTTCTCATACTCGCTCTGATTTTTTGGTGGAGCCGAGGGGAGTCGAACCCCTGTCCAAACATATTCCGTAAAAGCTTTCTACATGTTTATTTTGACATTGGTTTTCGTGAACTATCTGGAGCCAAACAAACCCGATAATTCCTTAGTTGCTAAATCTTAAACGGTAGTCACAACAAACTACAATCGCATCTCATATTCTCTGTGGAGGCGGTACAACGTGGGTTACGAGCAAACCCGAAATGTACGGCCAGTTAATGGTTGTCTAAAAATTAGGCAGCCATTGCGAAAGAAGTTTCGCCATTTGAAGTTGAATCTTCAGATTTCAGTGCTAATGATACAACGCACTACATGCTTACACTCTCAAAGACCTATGCTGTCAAAACCAGGCGGCCCCGGTTGCCACAAAGGTAAGGCGGTTTCTGTAACTTCGCCGCATGGAATTTAGAATTGCACCCCTGATTATGGTATTTTTTAACTTGGCGTTTCTATTGCTCATCAATCCAGACATCAATACTAGCGTTTCGCTTTCGGCGGTAAGTTCGCTAAGCAAAATGTTATTTCCGGTTGCCTTGCTCTTTATTCTTTCTATAGGGGCCTATGCACGACATACATACTTTAGCAAAACCTACCGCTTTATATTTTGGCTAGTGCAGGCATGCAATTTTGCTTTAACCCTTTTGTATATCTATACAATTCGTGAGCAGCATTTATAATGCTTAGGTAATCTCCAACAGCTTTACAGCCTCTTCGGCAGCCATTTTGCTGGCTTCTTTTTTATTGCCGGCCACCGAAGCGGCAATCAGGGTTTCTTCGAACATAACCCCTACCTTAAATTTCTTACGGCCTTTGATCAAGCTCTCTTCGAGCACAACAAAATCGATGGTTTTTCCTTGACGGCTTGCCCAACCAATCAATCGATTCTTCATGTTTGCTTCTATGCTTTCGAGTAGTTCAATATCGATGAAGGGCAATAAAATTCTTTTGCGCACAAAGGTTCGGGTTCGGGCATATCCCTTATCGATATAAATAGCTCCTATCAAGGCTTCTAGCGCATTGCCAAAAATGAGTGAATTGCGTAATCCGTAATCCTGCTCGTTGAACTTCATCAACGACTTCAATCCAATTTTTAAGGCAATCTGATTTAAAGTTTTTCGATTGACAATCTTAGAACGCATGTCGGTTAAATATCCTTCGGCCTTGGTTGGATATTTCATAAAGAGATGTTCGCCAATAATGGCCCCTAACATCGCATCCCCTAAAAATTCTAAACGTTCGTTATTTTCCGTGGCATTGGCATTATTGGATCGATGACAAAGGGCGAGTTCGTACAAGGAAATATTGCCCGGCGTAAATCCAAGCATGGTTTGCAGGTCTTTATACAGCAGACTTTCTGTAACAAAAAACTGGACAATAAATTCAGGAACGAATCGCAACGTTATTATTTTTCTTACTGCAATTTAACGTGAATTCGCCCAAGCATATAATTTTTTTTCGAGCAAATCGAGGGGCATATTCCCGCCTTCAAGCACCTGCGTATGAAACTTTCGGATATTAAATTTCTGTCCCAATTTTTGCTGGCACGTGGCTTTGATTCGACTTATGGTGATTTGTCCGATTTTATACGATAAGGCTTGTCCGGGTATGGCCATGTAACGCTCAATTTCGGCGGTTGCTTCTGCCTCGGTTGTCCTTTCGTGCGCCAACATATAAGCAATGGCCTCTTCGCGACTCATCTGACGGGCATGCATACCGGCATCTACCACTAATCGAATGGCTCTGTGCATGGCATCACTCAAATGTCCCAGGTATTGATAAGGATTGCCATAAAGTCCAAGTTGCTTGCCTAAGGTTTCGGTATACAAAGCCCATCCTTCGGCATAGGCACTATACCCTAAAAATTTTCTAAATTTAGGAAGACCTGTGTTTTCTTGTTGTAGCGAAATCTGATAATGATGCCCTGGGATGGCCTCATGCAAAAAGAGGGTTTCCATCCCCACTGCGTTAAATTCGCGAGGGTTGAGAATCGGCGTATAAAAAATGCCCGGTCTTGTTCCGTCTTCACTACCCGCATTGTATTCGGCACTGGCGCTCGCAGCCCGAAATGCCTCGGTTTGACGAATCTCAAATTTTGTTTTCGGCTCTGTTTCAAAAAGCAATTTGAGCTTGGCTTCTTCTGTATGTTTTACCGACCAAAAGCTATCGAGTACTTCTTTGGCCGTGTGAAAAGGATAGAACTGACGGTCTTTGTTGATGTACGTAAAAAAATCAGACAAGCTACCCTTGAATTGAACGGCGGTCTTTACTTTCTCCATTTCGTTTTGTAATGAATCCACTTCTTTTAATCCAAGCTGGTAAATACTATCAGCACTGAGATGTGTAGTGGTATATTGTTGAATCAAGAAGCTATAATATTTCGCACCATCCGGAATTTCTGAAATGCCTGTGCTGTTTCGACAGGCCGGCAAATATTCGGTTTTAAAAAATTGGGCTAGTTGGGTATAGGCAGGTTGTATGCATGAGTCGATAGCTTGTTGATAGGCTAAGGCGAGTCGTTGTTTTGCGCTATCGGCCATATCAGCTGGGAAATGGGTAATCGGGCCATAGAAAAGACTTTGTTTTGTGTCTTTTACGATGACTTGCTCGAGCTGAGGAATCACTTTCACTGCCAAGGCCTTGGGTAAGGTAATCTGCAACGATATGCCTCGACGCATATTGACAATGGCGGTATCGGCCCATGCCGGAAACTGTTTCATACGATGTAAGAAATTATCGTAATCGGCCACATTTTTAAAGGGTTGATTGCCAGTTCCACTCCCTAGCTGCGGAAATTCTAAGGTAAAACTCCAGAATTGATTGATAGGCATAAGGTGAGAGGGGAACTGCAGCGCATCTAGGTTGATTTGCATCTCGTAACAAAAAATATCCCGGTTAAGTTCATCCTCAATGCTCAGATCCTCATGAATGGCCTTTATCTCATCTAAATATTTGGTATAGAATGTTTTGATTTTAGTCCTATACGAATCGCTAATGGTAATCGGCAGTTGGTCGTTGAATCGATTGTCGCCAATGGCTGTTGCCTCTAACGGAAATAGGTGCATCCTTTCTTCCCAATACCGGCTAAACAAGGCATGTAGCGCTTTAGATGGGTTTGCTGGCTTATGGGTCTCGGATTGGCAGGCACTTAATAAGCATAGCAGAATAGCAATAAAAAGATTTCTGGTCATGATAAAAAATTATAAATAATGGGGAAGATTATGGGTTAAAAGTATATTTTCTTCGAAAGTTTTACCCCAGGGATAAAAAATTTTTTTTTCTGAAAGAAATGCGACTTTATATTTGCATCAGAAACCCACTAACACAAGATATTAAGAATTTTTCATAGGTTGATTTGGTTAGGGATTAAACAGTCTCCTCTTTTCCAAGAGGAGACTGTTCCTTTTTTAAGCCGGTCTGTTTCCTAAAATATCTTCAGTAAACAATTTCTTTAGTTCGGTAGCATCTTCTGGCTTCATGCGACCCGATAATATCAAACGCAACTGCCTACGACGCAGGGCTCCATCAAAACGACGTTTTTCTTCATCAGATTCCGGAAGTAATTCAGGCACTCGACGTGGCTTTCCATTGGGATCTAAACAAACAAAGGTCATATAAGCTTCGTTGGAGAGATATTTAAATTGAGTGGGCAAATCTTCGCCATGCACTTTTAAATAGACTTCCATAGAGGTGCTGAAGGCTCGGGTCACCTTGGCTTCTATCGTAACGACATTGCCTAACTTAACAGGATTTTCGAAGGAGATATTGTCTGCCGATGCCGTAACCACCGGGCAATTACAATGCTTCATTGCCGCCATGGCTGCAGCAATATCCATCCAATGCATTAAACGACCTCCCATTAAGTTGCCAAGGGTATTGGTATCGTTAGGTAAAATGAGTTCACTCATGGTTGTCATGGATTCGCTGGGCGTTTTCGCTTTCATGTTTTCTTGCATTTGAGGCAAAGCTAGGGTATTCTTTTCTACCTTTGGTACGATCATGAAAAGGTCGATAATCTTATGGTTTTGTTTGTGTTGCGCTGGCTGGGTCTCGGCGCAGTCTGTTGTCGATAAAACGGTATTATTTGATTTTGACCGTTCCGAAATTCCGGATTCGTCTATGTTGAGCTTAATTCGATGTTTACATAGCTATACGGTAGAAAGTGTGATGATTGAAGGGCATTGTGATAGTGTGGGTTCGAGAGCGTACAACTATGCTTTGTCTGATCGCAGGGCCAAGGCGGTACAGAAATTACTTGTTGATAATGGTTTGCCTGCAACTTCTATACGCACTTGTATCGGGTTTGGAAAAGATAAGCCCTTGCAGGCTTTGGAGGCGTTTCGAAACCGGCGTGTGATGGTTCATTATACGGTTCGTGAGGAGGCAACAAGGCTTAGAACGACTGCATCGCCTGTTCCGAAATCCCAAGCGATTTCCTTAGATGAAATGGGAAATACGGTTCTACAAGCAGGACAAAAAATTGCATTGGATAAACTGTTCTTTTTTGGGGGGCGACATGTCTTGCGCGAGGAGTCGCTGCCTGTGGTTATCAAATTATGTCGTTTATTAGCATCTCATCCGAACATAAAAGTCGAAATACAAGGTCATGTTTGCTGCACCACATTTGAGCCAGATGGCTACGATTATGATCTAGGTGCCGATAACTTATCCGTCACAAGAGCCAAGGCTATTTACCAATATCTTATTCGTTGCGGTATATCGCCCGAAAGACTTCGCTATAAAGGATTTGGGGGTAGTCGCAAGGTAGTGCTTGATGAATCAACGGAAGAAGATCGTCAAAAAAACAGAAGGGTTGAGTTAGAAGTCTGGCAAGACTAATCCTTACACGATATGTCGTTTTTTTAGACTCAGGTATTGATTGACAACCGCTACGGTTAGCGCAGCAGGAGGAGTACATATGGCTAATATTCCTTGCTGTTTTAAGGCTAACACGATTCGTTTTTTTTCGTAGGCAAAGCGGTCGGCAATGGTTTTGATATAGATATCTTCTAGATTGTCGCCCCGTTCGGTATGAATTTTCTCTAATTCGGTATTCTCAAACAACACCACACAAAGAATATGCTTTCGATTCATGGCTTTCAGGTAAGGTAATTGTCGCTCAAAGCCGGTAAAAGTTTCGAAATGGGTAAACAACATCAAAAGACTGCGTTGTGAGCTTTGTTGGTTGATGCGTTGATATAAGGCAGCGAAATTGCTCTCTAGAAATTGTGTTTGTTGGTTATACAAGGTTTCTATGATCTGATGGAAATGCCTGCGGTTACGCGTTGGCAAAACCACATCATATACCTTTTCGGCGAAAGTAATCAGGCCGGCTTTATCATCTTTTTGCAAGGCCACATAACTAAACATCAAGGCTGCATTTATCGAATAGTCGAGCAGGGTAATGCCTTCGAAGGGCATACGCATCAAGCGACCTTTATCGATGATGCAAAATACCGATTGCGACATCTCTTCGCGATACGTGTTTATCATCAGGTTGCCCCTGCGGGCACTGGCCTTCCAATTCATCAAGCGTGAATCATCGCCACGCACATACTCACGAATTTGTTCAAACTCGTGACTAAATCCTTGTCGATACGTTTGCATGGTTTGTCCGCTGCCCGCCACGCCACCTATCGCCTGCAATTGATATTTGCGTAACTGCTGAAAGGCAGGGTACACCTTCACCATCTGCTCCTTGCAGGTTTGGCATCGCCGCTCAATCAGGCTGAGCCGGGTGCTAACATAAACCCAAACAACCCCAAACCGATACTCGCCTCTTTCGCGGGGGATGAGCGGATATTGGATTTGGCATTCGCCTCTAGCTTCGATTGTCTGTGAAAAAGATAGGTCGCGGATTTGGAATACCTCAGGGAGTTCGTCGAGGATCGTAAGCTGCGCTGTAAATGGATATTTGGATTGGATATACAGCTTTACTTCGTTTCGTTCTGCCAAACTAAATCTTTCGGCCACCTCTCGATGTCCCGTTATCGGTTGTCGAAATCGAAATAGCAGATAAAGATCTACACCACAAAGCAGTAAAATGCCAAAAGCCAACGCCAAGGTAATTGGCCCGCAGCCCGGGATAAAGTATGCACATAAGCATCCCAGAATTACCAATCCCCAAGCCATAAAGAAGCGCCGAGTCAAATACAAATCAGCGAAGAAGCGACGCAGCATAGCAGGATCAAAAAATTAAAACCAACGCAACGGATTGCGGGTAGCCGATAGCATGTATTGGCGGATATTCAGCACGAAAGCCAAAATGAAATACACAATCATCGGAGATCCGAAGGTGAGAAAAGAAATATAAATAAACCACAGCCGGATACGGGTTATGGAAATGCGAAAACGCTCTCCCAGTGCCGTGCACACACCAAATAATTGCCACTCAAAAAAATGACGAAAGTTTTGCATGAAACAAATGTAACGAAAACGCTTGTTATTTCTTTCAGGAGAATTATAGGGAGGAATTCGGTGCTCTGTCAACCAACAAAGCATTTCATGACTTACCTTCGCGGTTCATCAGTCAATAACATGCAACAAACCGAACAACAACAACTCAATATCGAACTCAGCGAAGATATGGCCGAAGGGACCTATGCCAACTTAGCCATCATTACCCATTCTAATGCCGAGTTCGTGGTCGACTTTATCAATGTAATGCCCGGATCGCCTAAGGCAAAAGTAAAATCGCGCATCGTACTCACGCCGCAACACGCCAAACGATTGATGAAGGCTCTTACTGATAATGTCAAGAAATTCGAACAGGCGCACGGCAATATTAAAGACCTCGAGCCTGTTTCCTTACCGATGCAATTTGGCGGACCTACGGCCCAAGCTTAATTATGATTATGACAGAAAAAATTATTATTCTCGATTTCGGTTCTCAATATACCCAACTCATCGCCCGCAATATCCGTGAGATGAATGTATACTGTGAGATTATTCCTTACCACGAACCCGTCGTTTACGACGATTCCGTAAAGGGAATTATTCTTTCCGGAAGTCCTTCTAGTGTCAACGACGAACACTCGCCCATGGTGGATGTAAAAGCTATGAATGCCATGCGTCCGGTATTAGGCATATGCTATGGCGCTCAGCTCACCACCAAAATCCTCAATGGAACTGTAGAAAAATCGTCTTCGCGCGAATACGGCCGTGTACGCCTTACCCATATCAACAATGAGCATCCTTTGTTGCATGGATTGCAGGATAATAATACGGTATGGATGAGTCATGCAGATACTATCACCCGCTTAGGTGAGCATGCCGAGGTGATTGCTAAAACCGAATCAATTCCTGTGGCCGCTTTTCAGGTAAAACATACGCCGCATCCTTTGATGGGGATCCAGTTTCATCCGGAGGTAACCCACTCAGAAAATGGCAAACGTATTCTCGAAAATTTTGTTGTCGGGATTTGTGGTTGCCAACAAAATTGGACCTCCGCCGGTTATATTGCTCAGACGGTTGCTAATATCAAGCAACAAGTTGGCGATCAAAAGGTAGTTATGGCCCTGAGTGGTGGCGTGGATAGCACCGTTGCTGCTACCCTCATTCATAAAGCCATTGGCGATAAGCTGTATTGCATATTTGTTGATAATGGACTGTTGCGTAAAAACGAATTTCAGGAAGTATTAGATGCCTATAAGGTTCTTGGATTGAATGTGAAGGGTGTAGATGCATCGGCAAGATTTTATGAGAAACTGAAAGGAGTTAGTAGTCCGGAAGAGAAACGAAAAATTATTGGTGGACTCTTTATCGATGTCTTCCAAGAAGAAGCCCATCATATACAAGACATTCATTTTTTAGGACAGGGTACGATCTATCCTGATGTGATTGAAAGTGTATCTGTAAACGGTCCGTCGGCTACCATCAAATCACATCATAATGTGGGCGGACTTCCCGAGAAGATGCATATGCAATTGGTAGAACCTTTACGCGCTTTGTTTAAAGATGAGGTTCGTCGCATTGGCCGTGAATTAGGATTAGCCGAATCGTTTATTGCCCGACATCCGTTTCCGGGTCCAGGCTTGGGGATTCGGATCCTCGGAGAGGTGACGGAAGAAAAGGCGCACTTATTGCAAAATGCTGACGCGATTTATATCAACAAATTAAAAGAGCATAACGAATACCATAATATCTGGCAAGCAGGCGCTATTTTATTGCCGGTACAAAGTGTAGGGGTCATGGGCGACGAACGTACTTATGAGTATACCCTCGCTTTGCGTGCTGTTACCAGTGTAGATGGGATGACCGCAGACTGGGCGCATATTCCGTACCCTTTATTGGCAGAGATTTCTACCGAGATTATCAATAAAGTAAAAGGAATTAATCGTGTGGTATACGATATCAGCTCTAAGCCACCGGCTACCATCGAGTGGGAATAATTTTTAGTGTATGATAAGATCTATATTTTTCTTTCTGATTGTTTTTCTACCCCTACTTACCCTGGCGCAGGTTAAGGTGGTAGAAGAGCATCCTGATGTCGAAGGGATTCGTTATCAGAAGGCGATCAAAAAAGAAAAATACAATGTGGCGGTCATTACACCCTTATACCTTGATTCGGTAGATCTGGCTAACCATCTTACCCATCTGCCACGTCCTATGCAACAGGGTATCGATTTTTTAAAAGGGATAGAAATTGCGGCCGATACGCTTAATCGCTTAGGGGTAAAGCTCGATATTCATGTGTATGATAGTAAGTCAGATTCCTTATCTGTGACTCAGTTACTTCGTTCGAAATTACTCGATAGTACGGATTTGATTCTAGGGAATCTGGCAGGGAATGATTTGACATTAGTTGCCGAATTCGCTAAGCTTAGGCATGTTGAGTTTGTGTCGGCAGGTTCTCCGGCAGATGCAGGACAAGAGGCTAACCCTTATTTTACCATCATTCAGCCTCGCTTAATTTCTCATATCGAAAAAATTCATCGCAGTATTCATTATCGTTATCCGGATGATAATGTGATTTTTATTTATCGTGATGTGCCTGCCGAAAAAAATGCCTTGTCATATTTTCGGAATGATATCCTGAATCCCTTACCCGCTAAATTTAAAATGCTAAGCTTGCGTGACGACTCGCTTGATATGTCGAGATTATGGGTGGGTACCGGTATCGATACCAATAAAAAAACAACGATTGTATTGGGGATTTTAGATCCAACCTTGAGTTACAAATTGCTAAAACAACTCTTGCCTTATGCTAAGCAGAGAGGAATTAAAGTATACGCAATGCCAACGGCCGAGTCGCTCAAAAATTTAGGGAAAACCGATGAGTTTCCGACGATGCCTATTTACTATACAGCCCCGCATTTTATTGATAAAATCACGCCCGCCAGTTTGTACATAAGTAAAGAATATAGGCGTTTGATGGGAGGATATGTAACGGATATCGTGTATCGTGGATTTGAAAGTTTATATTTCTTTACAGGATTGATGCAGAAATACGGAACCCCATTTTATGAGCATATAGGAGATAATGCCAATCCGTTTATTACGCCCTATAAAATTGTTCCGGTAAAAGAGAAGGGGACTGTAAAATATTATGAGAATAAATATCTCTATATCCTGCGATATGAAAATGGAATTCTTACTTACGAATAGAATTGTGCGTATGAAAAAGATTGTTCGTTATCCTTCATCATTTATGGCAGTATATTAGCGGCAAATCCAGAATCGTGAATCATCAATTTGTTATTTTAGGAAATGGAAGCTGGAGTTCAGCCCTAGTAAAAATTTTAACCGATAATGGACATGCCATTCATTGGTGGATGCGCAGTGCCGCTGCCCGCCAACATTTACTAAAGAAACATCATAATCCACATTACCTCAGCATGGTAAATTATAATATGGATTTGATTCGTTTGTACGATGATGCAGCATTGGCTATTCATTCGGGAGATATTATTTTGATCGGTATTCCGTCGGCTTTTATACGCGAAACCTTAAACGACTTGCCTGTAAGAATTTTTCAGGGCAAGAAAATACTTTCATCGATTAAGGGGATTTTGCCCGAGCAAAATTTGATTCTGAATGAGTATCTCGAAGAAAAATTTCAGGTATTGTTGCAAGATTATTGTTGTATTGCCGGACCTTGTCATGCAGAAGAAATTGCCGGCGAAAAATTATCGTATCTGACTTTCGCCTCTGATAATATCTTGTTGGCAGAAACCATCGCTTCTTATTTTAAAAATGCATATCTGCAAACAATCATCAGCAATGATGTGTATGGTGTTCAATATGCAGCGGTACTTAAAAATATTTATGCCTTGGGGGCAGGTATTGCGCATGGCCTCGATTATGGCGATAATTTTTTAAGCGTGTATATCACGAATTGTTTTGCCGAGTTGCAATCTTTTATGGATGTGATTTCTACCCAAACTCAACATCATTATAATACCAGTGCTTATTTGGGCGATTTATTGGTTACCTGCTATTCCTTACACAGTCGCAACCGCACCTTCGGAAATTTTATTGGCAAAGGTTATTCGGTGGCTGCCACCAAGCTTGAACTTAATATGGTAGCCGAAGGATATTATGCGAGTCGTGGGATCTGGGAAATCAGTCAGAAATTGCAATATTCCTTACCCATCGCGCATCGCATGTATCGTATTTTGTGGGAAGGGATGTCTCCTGATCGGGCCTTTGAAGAGATTGAGAATATTTGTCATTAAAATTTCATTTCTCTATCAGCAACGCTGTAATTGAATTGGTAAGTTTTAGGTAAGGTACGATTCGAATATTTTTCTTTCTATCGGTCTGGCTCCAAGGCTTTCGAGATGTGCGGTGTAAAACTGACAATCAATTAGTTCAATACCTTTCTTTGCTAGATGCTCAACAAGATGAATGAAGGCAAATTTGCTGGCATTGGGCAATAGGCTAAACATGCTTTCGCCAAAAAATACCCGCTCGCCAATAATACCGTAAAGTCCCCCTACCAGTTTGCCATTTTCGAAACATTCGCCACTCACTGCGTATCCTTGGGTATGTAATTCACAATAGGCCGATTCCATCTCATTCGTAATCCAGGTTCCATATTGTCCGCGACGATTGATCTCCTTGCAGTTGCGAATCACAGCGTCAAAATGGGTATTCATCCTGAATGTAAATCGCTTACCTTTCAATACTTGCCGCATACTTTTGCTAATCCTAATTTCGTCTGGAAATAATACAAAACGTGGAGAGGGACTATACCACATGATCGGCTCTCCTTCCGAAAACCAAGGAAAAATACCGGACCGGTAGGCTAATAATAAACGAGCCGTGGATAGGTCACCTCCATAGCAAAGTAATCCCCTGGCATTACAAAGCGAAGTGGGTGGAAACATTAATTCATTACCAATACGAATCATTAAATAAAACAAGCTTCAAGGTTAATATAGGCATTGATCTGAAACGAAAGATTCGATATTACTATGCGCTTAGAGCACATGTCCTCGCTCATTTTCCGTTTCGTCGTTGTAGCCGGCAACCGCACCACTCACAGCCATTTTCATGGCATTGGCAGGGTCCATATTTAGTTTCTGTATGTTCGCACTCTCGGTAATCACAACATAACCACTAACTGCGTAGGAGTGCGGTAAATACACGGCCATTTTTCCGGGATGTCCTATCAAACTAAGGTCTTTTTGGGTAATAAATCCTATCTGAAAGATTTCGGGTTGGGTGCGTACTTTTACGAGTACGGGCTTGGTGAACTTTCGTTTGTCGCCCATAAAACTCTCTACAACTTCTTTGGCCGAGGTATAAATAAATTTCAAGAAAGGCGTTCTTTCTAGCACACCATTAAAAAGATCGATTAAGAATTTCCATAAAAAAAAGGTACTCCCCATCCAACCGATTAATATCAATGAACTGAGTACAATCAGAAATCCTAAGCCCCGGGGTACAAACGGAATTTTAGTATCTACGAAATCAAAAATCGAATAGGCTGCCCAAACCGTTATGGCTATAGGGGCAGTGATAATAATTCCCTGTAAAAAATACCGAAGTAACAGACGAGTAAATACACGCATATCACAAAGTTATGTTCGTTTCCTGAAGTTCCCCAAAAATTAGTTTTTATAGTACCAAATTTTGGTAACTTTGATGAAATCAAAAAATCATGGGACGCAATACATCAATTTCATTAGGCGAACATTTTGAGGAATTCATTGAGCATACCATAAATGATGGTCGATTTAGCAATGCTAGCGAAGTTGTACGGGCAGGGCTTCGATTGCTAGAAGACGAAGAAAATAGAATACTTGCTCTACGTAAAGCAATCAATAAAGGATTGAAGAGTGGCAGGGCTATCGATTTTAACCCTAAAAAGCACCTTGAATCTCTTAAAGCCAGAAAAAAAAGTAATGGCTAAATATTATTTTACAAATAAAGCAGTTGAAGATCTAAGCGAAATCTGGAACTACACTTTTGATCAATGGTCTGAAAATCAGGCAGACTTCTATTATGAGTTGCTCTTAACAGCTTGCAATGAAATTGCCAAAAAGCCTAACTTAGGAAAAGAATATGAAATTGTGACGAGAGGCGTACTGGGCTTTAGAGCAGGTGAGCATATTATCTTTTACAAAGTCATTTCACGAACTGAAGTTGAAGTAATAAGAATTCTTCATGGAATGATGGATTTAAAAAGCAAGTTGTGAATCGCATATAACAGTAGGCAAAGCGTCACTGAGGTTGCATCGATTTTTGGTCTAATTGGATAATTTGTCGTGTGGGAATATCTTGAACTTACTATTTTTGCATCCGCATCGAATCCCTGTCTGCAAAACGAGAGATAGCGTTCTGACCTTCTATACAGAATAATTCAGTCGTTTCATCATTGTTGATGAGTTACCAGCTATTCTGTATACGCTTGAATCGGTGAAGCCACATTTGATTCCTGCTTATGGTAGTTTCGGGTAAAGGACCTTTGAAGTCTTGCCCTAACTGTAAAAAGTGCCTGCAAAAATAATTCGAGGTAATTCCCCATTTTCGTAAGAACGTTTTTCGCCCTGTATTTTGACGAATGCGGCGTGTAGAGCGAGAACCAAAATGGTAAACCAAGCTATTGCCGATACCCCGAAAATATCGAACACCAGCTTTGTAGAGTTTTTTCGACAGGTCGGGATCGGAGTACATGCCCGGACTAAACTCTATACTCATTCCACCTACCAAATCCCATAAGGAAAGCGGAATCAGGCTGGGTGGCCAAGTGGCACCGCACCAATCGTTTCGCTGATATTGTTGGTAAGTAGCAAGCAATTCATCTTCTTTAAAATTATCGAGACCGTTACCATAGTTAGCCACTATTACACAAGGGTTGCCGGTATAGCTAGGTTCTATCATGGTAGCTGAGAGATAAAAATAATCGTGACCCATTTCTTGTACCGCTTTTTGCAAGGCGGTATCCCAACCTGGAAGCACGTACATATCATCGTTCAGGTAAATCAAATAAGGAGAACGAATTAATTTACGAGCAGCATTAAGGCCATAACAAATCCCCATATTTTGTTCGGAATAAATATAGTCAATATCGTTTTGTTCGTTCAGCCAGGGCAGAGTGCCATCATTAGCTTGATTGGCAACCACAATGATTTGCAGGTTCACCCGAGAGTGCAGTCTTATGCTTCGAATGCAATTTTGTAGAAAGGGTAAATTATTCCATGTTGGAATCACCACACTAAAAAATGTTTCGGTGTTAGGCGGGCATGGATGTGTGTGGATATTGAACATAGAAAGGCTTTAAGGAGCCGGCTTTACCTCTTTGGCAAAACTATCTTTGAGTCCGGTAGTTTTGTTGAAGATGAGTTTATCATGACTAGCATTTTTGTCGACACAGAAATAGCCTAAGCGTAAAAACTGAAATCGATCTTGTTGTTTGGCATCTACTAAGGCAGGTTCTATGAGTGCATTGGGAATGATACGCAATGAATCTGGATTGAGAATATCTTTTAATTCTGATTCGGAGGCTGCAGGATTTTCGACAGTAAACAAACGATCGTATAAACGAACTTCGGCTTGTTGGGCCGTATCGGCATGCAACCAATGCATGGTGCCTTTTACCTTCAGTCCACTCGTGTCTTGTCCGCTTTTACTCTCTGGAAAATAACGGCAATGTATTTCTGTAATCTGCCCCGCTTCGTCTTTTACGAAATCATGACATTCGATAATATAAGCATGTTTTAGTCGCACTTGCAAACCCGGTCCGAGGCGAAAATATTTTTTTGTGGGATGCTCCATAAAGTCATCGCGCTCTATCCAAAGCTCACGACCAAAAGTAATATCTCGATGACCGGCATCAGGATCTTCGGGATTATTTTCGGCACTTAGGATTTCGGATTTTCCGGCTTCGTAGTTGGTGATGATTAATTTTACCGGATCGAGCACAGCCATGCGGCGTAAGGCAATTTTATTGAGATGGTCGCGCAAACAAAAATCGAGTAAGGCGATATCAATCATATTATCGCGTTTGGCCACACCAATCTTATCGCAAAATTCGCGTATCGACTCGGGTGTATATCCGCGGCGGCGAAATCCACTCAAGGTAGGCATGCGGGGGTCGTCCCAACCATCAACCAAACCTTGCTGCACCAACATCAATAATTTACGTTTGCTCA
This sequence comes from Chitinophagaceae bacterium, assembly GCA_040375635.1. Lineage (GTDB taxonomy): Bacteria > Bacteroidota > Bacteroidia > Chitinophagales > Chitinophagaceae > OLB11. The sequence goes on from JBEISB010000011.1 coordinate 17,783, forward strand.
TGAGGGTATAGGTCATGTTGAGGCGAGCAAATTCGTATTGATGAGAAGGAAAGATTTCTAATTTTTCGATACACCAATTGTAGAGGTCGCGATGCGGAATAAATTCGAGCGTACAAACACTATGGGTAATTTCTTCGATGCTATCGCTTTGTCCGTGCGCGAAATCGTACATCGGATAAATACACCAGGCGTTACCGGTGCGGTGATGTTCGGTATGTTTAATGCGATAAATTACCGGATCGCGCATGATCATATTGTCGTGCTTCATGTCTATTTTGGCTCGTAGCACACGGCTGCCATCTGGGAATTCGCCGTTCTTCATGCGGGTAAAGAGATCGAGGTTTTCATCGATGCTACGGCTACGGCAAGGACTTTCAATGCCCGGAGAGGTTGGTGTTCCTTTCATCGCAGCAATTTCTTCGGAGCTGGCATCTTCCACATAAGCAAGTCCTTTTCGAATTAGGATAAGGGCAAATTCATAGAGCTTGCCAAAGTAATCGGAGGCATACAATTCATTATCCCACTGAAATCCTAACCATTGGATATCTTCTTTAATCGACTCCACATATTCTACTTCTTCTTTTTCGGGATTGGTATCATCGAAGCGAAGATTGCACTGTCCATGATACTTTTTAGCCAATCCAAAATTTAGGCAAATCGATTTCGAATGTCCGATATGAAGGTATCCATTGGGTTCGGGCGGAAAACGGGTGTGTACACGACCGTTGTGAATACCGGCGGCGATATCTTTTTCAATAATTTCCTCAATAAAATTCAGCGATTTCTCTTCACTCATGCCTCATGATTTTGTCGCAAATGTAATCGATTCCCACAAGAGAAAGGACTTGCGATGCTCGCTTGTGAGCGCTGCCTTTGAAAAATTTGCATCATTTGCCTTAAATCTTTACTTTTAGAGCTGACAAAGGTGATGAAGCCATTAACTCACTTTCGTTTTGTGTGCTGATTTGGGCGAGCTTTGTAGCTTTCAATTGTATTCATAGAAAGGGAGATTAACACCGTAAATAAACAAACGATTTGATAGAAAAGAAAATACAAAGCGGTACAGAAAGTACAGCAATTTTAGTAGGCTGGCTTCCCCAGGGACAGTCAGAGCAAGTAATCAATGAATATTTAGATGAACTTTCATTTTTGGCCGAAACGGCGGGTACGCAGGCGGTGAAGCGTTTTTATCAGAAGTTGCCACATCCCGATAGTCGAACCTTTTTGGGGAGTGGAAAACTCGAAGAGATTAAAATGTATATCCAAAGGCATCCTGTGGATATCGTCATTTTTGATGATGAGTTAAGTGGATCGCAAATTCTCAATATAGAAAAGATACTCAAGCGCAAGGTTATCGACCGTAGCGATTTGATTCTCGATATTTTTGCCTCAAGGGCCAAAACAGCGCAAGCTAAAGTGCAAGTAGAGTTGGCGCAATACCAATACATACTGCCCCGCTTAAAAGGGATGTGGAGTCATCTTGAACGTCAAGGGGGAGGTATCGGGTCGAGAGGGCCTGGAGAGACTGAAATCGAAACCGATCGACGAATTGTGAAAGATAAAATTTCCTTATTGCGCAAACGATTAGCTGATTTTGATAAACAAGCCGTTACCCAACGGAAAGAACGCGGCGAATTTATTCGTGTTGCCTTGGTGGGTTATACTAATGTGGGAAAGTCGACACTGATGCAGTTGTTGAGTAAATCGGATGTGTTTGTAGAAAATAAATTGTTTGCTACATTAGATACGACGACCCGAAAAGTAGTGTTTGAACGAACTCCATTTTTGCTCAGCGATACCGTAGGGTTTATTCGCAAGTTGCCACATCATTTGGTAGAAAGTTTTAAGAGTACCTTAGATGAGGTTCGTGAAGCTGATATTTTATTGCATGTGGTTGATATTTCACATCCAAAATATGAGGAGCAAATTGCGGTGGTAAAAAATACACTGCAAGAATTAGGCGCCGGAGAAAAGCCTGTAATATTGATTTTTAATAAAATGGATTTGTATGAGGCGCAGACTTTTGACGAATGGCTAGATCCTGAGGTGAAAGAAGATTTGATGAAGCAACTCAGAAAATACTGGAATCATGAAACGCACGATCAATGTATTTTTATTTCGGCAACGGAACGAATGAATCTTGAAGAGTTGCGGGTTATGATTTTAGATAAAGTGAAACAATTGTATGGGATCCGCTATCCCTATAAAAGCGTTTTTTACGAATAAGGGAAAGGGTGCATCCTTCTTGAATAAATTGACATTTGAAATCAAAATCAGTAAAATTTGTGTTTCTTTATGAGATTAGGGGCTGTTGTTGATAACCTACAAAGCTTGCTAATAGGCATGAAAGCATTGATTTAATTATCTTTTAAGGATTCGTCAAAGAATAAAAAGGGGCTCTAAAAAAATACTTGTGTAATTTCAAAATTCGTTTATTTTTGCATCCCAATGTGATTCTTCCTTAGCTCAGTTGGTTAGAGCACCTGACTGTTAATCAGGGGGTCGCTGGTTCAAGTCCAGCAGGGAGAGCAGATAAAAAGATAAAAGGGTTATACTTGTATAGTGTAACCCTTTTTTTATTTAAACCCTTTTAAGAATTGAAAAGGGAATTATTCTTAAAAAGAGTGCAATCAATCTCCATCTTTTCGTGATATAAACGACTTGTTTCTTTTGCCTTATGGCTTCAAATATTTGTTCAGCCGCTTTTTGAACGGAGGCAACCCAAAAGAGCCCTTCACCTTTTGCCATTGCAGTATCAACAAATCCAGGACGAACATCAGTGATTGTTATGCTTGAACCATAGTCCTTTACATTTATTCTCAATCCCTCGAGATAATTTATTTGATACGCTTTTGTAGCATTGTATGATGGGGCAATTCCATTTCCCCTGATTCCGGCAATAGAACTAATGTTAACAAGATGACCATATTCTTGTTGTTTAAAATATCTCAGGCCCCAATCTGCAATACACGTAAATCCCTGAATATTCGTTTTAATGACATTATTCTCAACTTCAAAATTCAAATTTTTATTATCCTCACCAATACCTGCAGAAATAATCAATAAATCCAATCCACCCATCTGCCTAACCAATTCATTACAGATTGGCTCTAAAGTTGGTAAATCCTGAACATCCATTTTCTTAAAGACAATTCGACCGGTCTCTTTGGTCTTTATAGATTGAAATAACTCCTCACGTCTACCTGTTACTCCCACTTCATACCCTTCTCGCAAAAGCAACTCAGCCAATGATTTTCCGATTCCACTTGTTGCTCCTATGATAATAGCCTTTTTCATTTTCACAAAAGTAGAAAGCCTTAGTAATATTTACAACTTCCTGCAATCAGACACGTTATTCAACCCTTCAATCTTCTGATAGTCACGTACTCAATCATCTGGAAATAGCTGCAACTTTCGTCAATTAGGGGAGCAAAAAAAGCCATCCAAGTTTGGATGGCTTTTTTGTGTTAAATATTCTGCCTAGTCATAAAAAAATACGGATCAAAGATCCTATACTTGACGGCTTCCATGAAGGGGAAAGCGGCGAAGCTTCCACCTGTTTAACAACCTATATCAACGGAGCCTCATTCTCATGATACGAACATGCTATAATCGATACAGCATAGTATTGAAAAATAATACGGTAATCAGCAAACAAACGATAACAAATTAATTCAATACATTAGGGCCGGATGACAATCGTATAAGGATAATTTTTGCTGAAATGCCTCTGTGAGTTGTGCATGAAATTACTCAATCGGATAGAACTTTATTTCCAATCATTGAAAGTATGTATCAATGCGTAAGCCAACATAAGAAAATTGACAAATACGGATACTGCGTCGAGAATGAAAACCTACTACAACATTAGTTTAACGTAATCAGGCAGTAATCAATATGAGTCCAATAGCAATTTTGCCACATCATTAATCCATGCTAAGCCACCCATCTATCCAACATTGGTTAGAGAATAGCTCATTGTGCAGAACACAAAACTCAAGGGGTTTATCGAATAGGTTTGGAATCCTTTTTGTTGAAAAAACAAGATATCCTGGTTTGATGCGGTTCGATTCTTCTCAATGTGTACAAAGTTTAGCAATTACAAGATTTACACATTTATGGCTTGGTTACTCTAAATCGGCATCGGATTCTGATTTTTGAATAGAATTCGGGTTTAAAAAAGGGTATCTTGATGTGCAATTTGTATTCGCTTTTGTTGAGTTTTTAGATTTATTGAAGTAACAATTGATTTCAGTAAAGGGGGGAATTTATTACGGGTCAGATATTCAAGTATCTATATGTTGAAGGCATAGGTTTAACCCTGGCTTACCTGAATCGATTTCATTTTTGTTGCCTGCAAGGTCGTTTTTGCTGTAGAAATCATAAGACTTCCCTTATCGAGGAATCAGGAAAAATGACTGATAAAAAAAATATGAAATAATAATATGTGTAATCCTTTCGTAAAAAAAAATAATCAAAAAAAATGTGCTTATATCTTCGCGCGATATTTTAATGTGAATTTATCGCAAGGAATGGATGATATCCTGAACTATGTAAAACTTAATTTTATGAAAAAACTTTTATTGGTTGCATTTTTGTTCGCTTTTCAATTTGTTAGTTTTGCGCAAACGCCAATTTCTATCTTCTCCCCTGATTTCAGTTCGAGCAATCAAGGGGGGTGGCAAATCAATGGGGATACTTACTTTGACGGTAGTTCGCCTACTTATCTTCGTTTAACGGATAATTCTCCTGCCCAAGCAGGATCAGCGTTCTGGAAGCAAAAGGTTACTTTGCCATCAGATTTTTCTTTTAGTATTTATTTTACTTTCAAAATTACAGGAACACCATATCGTGCAGATGGATTAACATTTTGCATCCAGCAAGCCTCCAATACAGCAGGTAGTTCTGGGGGGGGGATAGGTTACGCGGGTTTGTCTGGTCAATCCATTGCCATAGAATACGATACGTATAATAATTTTGAGGGGAGTAATAACCATATCGCTTTGGATATCAACGGTGTTTTGCATAACGCAGCTTCATCTCCTGCAAGTGGTTACGTTACTCATCTAAATTCGTCTTCTATAAATTTAGCCGATGGGAATTTAAAATACAATTGGATTGATTATAATGGTAGCACCAATCAATTAGAGGTTCGGATTTCTAACTCATCAACAAGGCCGGCAGCTGCTGACCTAACAGTGAATGTAGATTTGGCTTCAAATTTCCCTAACAAGGATGTCTATTTTGGTTTCACCTCTGCTACAGGTGGGCAATATAATAACCACGATATTTACGCTTCCTTGGCTACCAATGATTATAGCCCAATCACTAACCCATCAAACTACTCGCAAGGGGCTGCTTTTGTTACTCTTTCCAGCTCAAACAATATTTCGTGTGCCAATCCAACGAGTACAATCACGGCTCATGTTACGGATCCTTCTAATAATCCAGTTTCAGGGTCTACAGTTGATTTTACCTTTGATTCAGGTTCAGGAACACTCTCCTCTGCCTCCGGCACTACAAATAGCTCGGGCGATGTTACCATTACTTTTTCAAGTCCAGGAGCTGCGTCTAATACAATACGAGGTACGGTTTCAAGCGTAGGGGCCTATGGTACCGTAACTGTTTCCAATTCGGCTATGACCTACGGAGATTCTTACCTCAGTACAACCAACTCGACTTGTGCGCAAAGTAACGGTTCGTTAGTGGCATCAGCACCAACGGGTGGCGCAAGTCCCTACCAATATAAACTGAATTCGGGTGCTTATCAAGCTTCAGGCACGTTTTCAAATATTGCTTCGGGTACGTATACAGTTACTGTAATAGACAATAATAACTGTACCATTTCAGCAGTAAAGACAGTGGCAAATACCGCAGATGCCACGAGCCCAACTCTTTCCGCCCCTTCGAACCAGTCGTTGAATGTTATCGCAGGGACATGTGCGGCAAACTATACGATTGCGGATCCAGTTAGTGATAATTGCACCGGTGCAACTTGGGGGTATAGCTTGAGCGGCGCTACTACAGGTTCTGCTTCCGGTATTGCAGATGGCACAGGCAGCGGTTCTATTTCGTTTAACAAGGGAACTACTGTGGTTACCTTATCGGGTGTTGATGGTTCGTCAAATGCAGCTACAGCATCGACATTTACGGTGACGGTTATCGATAATGTGGCGCCTACATTAACAACACCTTCTAATCAGTCATTGAATGTAATTGCTGGTACTTGTGCGGCAAGCTATACGATTGCGGATCCAGTGAGTGATAATTGCACCGGTGCAACTTGGGGGTATAGCTTGAGCGGCGCTACTACAGGTTCTGCTTCCGGTATTGCAGATGGCACCGGCAGCGGTTCTATTTCGTTTAACAAGGGAACTACTGTGGTTACCTTGTCGGGTGCAGATGGTTCGTCAAATACTGCTGCAGCATCGACATTTACGGTGACGGTTATCGATAATGAGGCGCCTACATTAACAACACCTTCTAATCAGTCATTGAATGTAATAGCTGGTACTTGTGCGGCAAACTATACGATTGCGGATCCACTTAGTGATAATTGTACCGGTGCAACTTGGGGGTATAGCCTAAGTGGTGTAACCACAGGTTCTGCTTCATCCATCGCCGATGGTAGTGGTAGTGGAGTAATTTCTTTCAATAAAGGAGTTACCATTGTTACCCTTTCTGCGGTTGACGCTGTATCGAATACTGCAACCACATCGACATTTACGGTGACGGTTATCGATAATGAGGCTCCTACATTAACAACACCTACCAATCAGTCATTAAATGTAATCGCTGGTACTTGTGCGGCAAACTATACGATTGCTGATCCAGTGAGTGATAATTGTACCGGCGCAACTTGGGGTTATAGCCTAAGTGGTGTAACAACAGGTTCTGCTTCATCCATCGCCGATGGTAGTGGTAGTGGAGTAATTTCTTTCAATAAAGGAGTTACCATTGTTACCCTTTCTGCAGTTGACGCTGTATCGAATGCTGCAACCACATCGACATTTACGGTGACTGTAATTGACAATGAGGCGCCTACATTAACAACACCTACCAATCAGTCATTAAATGTAATAGCTGGTACATGTGCGGCAAACTATACGATTGCGGATCCAGTGAGTGATAATTGTACCGGTGCAACTTGGGGGTATAGCCTAAGTGGTGTAACCACAGGTTCTGCTTCTGGTATTGCAGATGGCACAGGCAGTGGTTCTATTTCTTTTAACAAAGGAATTACCGTGGTTACCCTTTCTGCAGTAGATGCTGTATCGAATGCTGCAACCACATCGACATTTACGGTGACTGTAACTGATAATGAATCGCCTGTAATAACAGGTGCAATTCCGGCAGCCACTATTATTGGTTGCACATATGCCGATGTTACTGCCCCGGTTTCTACCGTTGCTGCTTTAGAAGCAATGGGTCTTTCGGTTCTCGATAATTGTACAACAGACCCTCTGTTACAGGTAAGTAGCAGTGATGCTGTAAGCGGAACATGTGCTATTCAAGTTACTCGTACTTATGTGGTAACGGATGCTAGTGGTAACAGCTCAAGCGCTCAACAGGTGTTAACGATTACGCATATACAGTCTCCATCTCAATTTGGAGGTCCGGTTTCTTCATCTTCTGTTGTTTCTTGCGCAAGCAATGCTACCTTGCCTGTCAACTTACCTATTGTTAAAGACTATTGCGGTAATATACTTTCGCCGACGAATGCATCTCCTGCTGCTGTGAATGGTACTTATTCAGGTTGCGAAGGAACCATTTCTTATACTTTCAATTATCAAGATTGCCTTGGATTGCCTTATTCATGGACTTATACATATACAATTGACATGACCGCTGTGCCAGTACTTTCTGCAAATAACAGCAGTACGGTGAACTGCCTCTCTCAGGCAATTGATCTTAGTGTACCGGGTAATATGATTGTGAATGGCAATTTTGAGACGGGTAGCTTGGCGGGATGGTCTTCCGCAAGTTCTCCACTTTATCAGATGGGATGGAATTTAAACAATGGAACCTATGCATCACCGAATGGTCATTTAGGGAACGGGTTTAGTCCTGCAACAGCAATGGCGCCAATTAGTGGTGGATATGACCTAGTATCTGATATGACGGGTGCAGGTTATAATATTGTTTCTTCACCGATTACACTTCCACTAATACTTACTGCCGCTACTTTTAGTTGGAAAGACCGAATCCGTAACTATTCATTTATGGTTGGACAGTCATTTTCAAACCCAACGCAACAATTTAGTGTTAACTTATACACCTCTGCTAATGTATTGATTGGTACCGTTTATAGCACCAACCCGGGCGATGTGCAATTGCAGCCCGGTCCTACTAGTCGCTCTTATGATTTAACATCATTGCTTCAGGCCTACGCTGGGCAAACAATCTATGTTCAGTTTAAAGAGCAAAACGCTATTGCTTTTCTTCATGTTAGTCTTGATGATATCACTTTTCTAACTAATAATGATGTTGTTCGTAACCAATGCGGAAGTGTTATTTTCCCAACAGGGCCATCAACTTCAGGAACCTATAACGGATGTCAAGGTACTAAAGTCTATACGTATACCTACACCGATTGTAGCGGATTAAGTAATACTTGGAACTATACTTATAACATTATTCATAATAGTGCTCCAAATGAGATAGGAGGACCTGTTGCAACTAGCAGTACAGTTAGCTGTTCTGCGTTAGCGATAGCTCCCAATTTGCCGATAATGAAAGATCAATGTGGTAATACTTTGGTTCCAAGTAGTCCTACTATTTCGGGTAACTATGCAGGTTGTGAAGGTACAATAACCTATTCCTACACCTACACCGATTGTGCTGGTTTAAATACTAACTGGGTGTATACGTATACAGTAGAGCGTAACGACTTTAGTATGCCATCAAATGGCAGTGGTACAGTTTCTTGTGCAGCCTCAGCCTTATCATCATCGGTTACTTTACCAACAGTAGTAGATAACTGCGGTAATACCTTAACGCCAGGCAGTCCTGTACAAAATAGCAGCAATACAGATAGCTATGCAGGTTGTGAGGGTACA
>JBEISB010000123.1:0-6780 GCA_040375635.1 Chitinophagaceae bacterium
CAAACAGAACGATTAGTGTTAATACAACAACAATGATGAGTATTTCCATTTGTATGATTTTTTTTAGATTGTAAAAATACAAGGAAACTGTCTATCTATTTTTCTTTCTTTTTTTTTCTCCCTATTTCGGTGACCGAGCATTGGAATTGCCATTTCGTTCGGTTACATTAGTGTAAACATTCGCCCCCATGATAGAAGATTTACTTCCGAATAAGACCGGTATTGAAGCCGGGGCTGGAAAATTACTCATCTCAGAACCATGCTTACAAGATAAAAGCTTTAGTCGCTCTGTAGTTTTCCTTTGTCACCACGATGCGAAAGAAAGTGTTGGATATATAGTCAATAAGATGTCTGGACAATACCTCGCGGACTTTGTGCCTGATATTCAGATTTCGGTTCCGGTGTACTTTGGCGGTCCAGTAGGTTTAGATACCTTACACATGGTTCATACCATCCCTCATTTAATCGGAGGAGATAAGGTGCAGGATCACTTGTATTGGGGTGGTGATATGGAGTCGGCTATCGAAAACATTAAATTGGGTAAACTGCATACACAGAATTGCAAGTTTTTTATGGGTTATTCGGGTTGGGGCGAAGGACAATTACAAGCCGAATTAGACATGAAGGCTTGGCTGGTAGCCCATAGTAATCCGGCATTGATTTTTGCCGAAGAGGGTAACGAATTATGGCATACGGCGATTGCACAATTAGGGAAACGATTTAATCCTTTGTTGTTTATGCCTGAGCGTCCGTAGCTAAATTAGTCCCATCAAAATAGGTTTCGGGTTGCAGGTAATGCGTAATATAGTCGTTTACCCCTTGCATCAAATCACTCATCGGCGCTGTATAACCGGCAGCGCGGAGTTTGCTCATGTCGGCTTCTGTAAAATATTGATAGGTGTTACGGATATCGGCGGGCGTATCCACAAAACGAATGTTTGGCGCAAGATGCAGGGCAGCAAAAACCGCTTGTCCTAATTGTAAAAAGGTTTCGGCTTTCCCGGTCCCTACATTATACAATCCATTTTCGGGTTGATATTGCATCAGCCAAAAGGTAATTGACAATAAATCTTTCACGTACACAAAATCGCGCATTTGTCCGCCATCGGTATAATCCTCGCGGTGAGAGCGAAACAATTTTAATTCGCCCTGATTTTTAATTTGATGATAGGCATGAAAAATGACCGATGCCATTCGTCCTTTATGATATTCGTTAGGCCCATATACATTAAAAAACTTGAGTCCATACCAATGAGGCGGAGTTGTTTTTTGTTGCAAGACAAACAAATCGAATTGTTGTTTCGATTCGCCATAAGGATTGAGGGGATGTAATTTGGCAACTACTTCGTGATTGTCGCTATACCCATGTTCGCCGGCTCCGTAAGTAGCGGCAGACGAGGCATAGATAAACGGAATTTGTTTGGCTGTACAGTAATTCCAGAGGGTGATAGAATATTGATAATTTAATTTCTCATGGATCGAATAGTCCATTTCGGTAGTGTCTGTTCGAGCGCCAAGATGAATCACCTGATGAAGGGTAGGGGCGCTCAATAAATAGGTTTCGATATCCTCTCGCTGCACTTTAGCTATACAGCGGATAGTATGGTGATTGGCTTCTTTACGGGATTGGGTAAAATCATCAACCAAGATCAGATTCTCATAACCCAACTGATTTAAATACGAGGCCATGCAACTGGCAATAAATCCGGCCGCTCCCGTAATTAATAGGGTGTGTTCTTTTTTGATACGCATCATAGCCGTAAAGGTAGTATTTATGTTTCGCGTTTGAATATCAGATGAGAAAGAGTAGATTTACGCTTCAACAGTATTACTATGGGTATTCGAATTCGACTCACCATCATGAGTTTTTTACAATTTTTTGTTTGGGGCGCCTGGCTAATTACCATTGGCACCTATTGTTTAAATGCCAAGGGGTGGAGCTTTCCTCAGTTTGGAGCTATTTTTTCGACCCTGGCTTTATCGTCGTTGTTTATGCCGGCCCTTACGGGAATCATCGCCGATAAGTGGCTCAATGCCGAACGCTTATATGGGATTCTGCATATTTTGTATGGCTGTATTTTGTTTCTGGTGCCTGGCATAAATAATCCAGGCACTTTGTACTATGTGATTTTTGCCGCTATGATTTGTTACATGCCTACCATCTCCTTGTCGAATTCCATTGCCTATACTATTTTAAAAAATAATCGCTACGATGTGGTAAAGGTATTTCCACCGATCCGGGTTTGGGGTACTGTTGGTTTTATCATGGCGATGTGGGCTACGAATGTTAGTGGTAGTAAGGCCAACGCCAATCAGTTTTTAATTGCAGGGGCTATGGCTATTTTATTAGGATTGTATTCGTTTAGCTTACCCCAATGTCCTCCGCCAAAAACCTTGACTAAAGACGCTGGCATTATCGAGCAATTGGGTTTGCAAGCCTTTAAGCTGTTTGCGAATTATAAAATGGCTTTGTTCTTTATGTTTTCGATGATGTTAGGAGCGGCGTTACAATTAACGAATATGTATGGCGATTCGTTTCTTGATAATTTTAGTCATATGCCGCAATACGCCAGCTCTTTCGTTGTTAAGTATTCCACGATTATTCTGTCGGTTTCGCAAATTTCAGAAACCTTATTCATCCTCACGATCCCCTTCTTTTTAAAACGCTTTGGGATTAAACAGGTAATGCTGTTTTCGATGATTGCTTGGGTGTTGCGCTTTGGTTTGTTTGCCTTTGGCGATCCTAGTGTTTTGGGTACCATAACGATATTGATCTCTTGCGCAGTGTATGGTATGGCTTTCGACTTTTTCAATATCTCAGGGTCTTTGTTTGTCGAAACCAATACCGATGCAAGCATCCGGTCGAGTGCGCAAGGATTGTTTATGATGATGACCAATGGAGTGGGCGCTTATGTAGGGAGTATGCTGAGTGGCTGGGTGATAGATGCTTATTTCGTAGATGCATCGGGTACGCGTCATTGGCCGGGCATCTGGCTTTGCTTTGCAGGGTACTCCTTGGTTGTTGCTATTTTGTTTGCTGTTTTGTTTCGACATCAGCATACGCCGGAAGGAGATGTGGCGGTAAGTCATTAAATAAAAAGACCCTCTGGAATCAGAAGGTCTTTTAGTAAGTATTGATGTTTGCCGTTATTCGCCGGTAAACACAGCCTTTCTCTTTTCCATAAAGGCACCAACCCCTTCTTTCATATCTGCTGTTCCGAAGCATTTCCCAAATTCATCAATTTCTGTCTCGAAGCCTGTTTCTGAGCCTGCTGCATTAATACAAGCGATCACTTTAGCGATGGCCATTGGCGACTTGGTATTGATGGTATTGAGCAGTTCGGTAGTACGAGTAATCAGCTCATCAACTGGGGTAACATAATTAACCAATCCCATTTGTAATGCATCCTGTGCCGAAACGATATTGCCACTCATGCACAACTCCATAGACTTGCCTTTGCCTACTAGCGCTGTTAAACGTTGGGTGCCTCCATATCCCGGTATGAGTCCGAGATTTACTTCGGGCTGACCGAATTTGGCGTTATCACTCGCAAGTCGAAAATGACAAGCCATAGCCAGTTCGCATCCCCCGCCCAGGGCAAATCCGTTTACAGCGGCAACAACGGGTTTCGGGCAGTTCTCTATTTTGGAAAACACTTGCTCTTGACCGATACGGGCCAATTGCGAACCCGCAGCCGCATCGAGCGATAGAAACTCAGTAATATCAGCGCCTGCTACAAAGGCTTTAGGTCCGGCGCCGGTTAATAATACGCTTCGGATACTCTTGTTGGTATACACCTCATCGAAGGCCTTGCTCAAATCGGCAATCACCTCTTTATTGAGGGCATTCATTTTTTCGGGACGGTTAATCGTAATTGTGGCGATGCCGTTGTCGATGCTAAAAAGCAAGGTGCTAAACTCCATGTATTCTGTTGTATTTATAACGTTATTGGATAATCGGGTATAGGAAGTCCTAAGGGTGAGCCTCAGTCGCTCGTTGATTGATTCAAATCAATCCCTTAGCAGATGGAAGTCTTGCGCTGCTGATTGACCGTTTCGCGAATATAATTGGCGATTTCGGTCGTGGGCGTTCCAGGGGTAAAAAGTTCACCAACGCCCATGTCTAATAGCACCTTCCTGTCGTCGGCCGGAATAATACCACCACCCGTAAGCAAGACGTCCTGCATATTTTTTTCGTGAAGTAGTTTAATAATAGCCGGAAAAACGGTCATGTGGGCGCCTGAGAGTATACTAACGCCTATGGCATCAACATCTTCTTGCAGGGCTGCATGCACAACCATTTCGGGGGTTTGTCGCAGTCCGGTATAAATCACTTCCATACCGGCGTCGCGCAATGAAGCGGCAATTACCTTGGCACCGCGGTCGTGACCATCGAGGCCCACCTTGGCTACTAATACCCTTATCGGACGTTCGTTCATGTTTTATAAAGTTGTGCAAACCTAAGAAATACTTTTCAGTTTCGGCGTAGCGAAGCTATGACCTTACTCAAGTTTCAAAAATTGTTTCCACATTTTGGGGCTAATGTTATTTTTCCTTTCCCTAAAGCAATTTTGTAATTACCTTTGGCCGACCTCCTTTCCCACTTCTTATTTATTGCAGAAAAGGTTAGTCAACAATTATATTCGGCTATGGCAAAGTACATTTTTGTAACCGGCGGGGTTACATCCTCATTAGGTAAAGGTATTATCGCGGCATCCTTGGCGAAACTCTTGCAGGCACGCGGGTTTAAAGTCACCATTCAAAAACTCGATCCCTATATTAATATCGATCCGGGTACCTTAAATCCTTACGAACATGGCGAGTGTTATGTTACCGACGATGGAGCCGAAACCGATCTCGATTTGGGGCACTACGAGCGTTTTTTAAGTACTCCAACTTCGCAAGCGAATAATGTAACTACCGGACGCATTTACCAAACCGTTATCAATAAAGAGCGCGAAGGGGCTTACCTCGGAAAAACTGTCCAGGTCATTCCGCATATCACCGACGAAATCAAACGCCGCATTACGCTCTTGGCTTCCAAGCATGAGTACGATATTATCATTACCGAAATTGGTGGCACCATCGGAGATATCGAAAGCCTGCCTTATGTAGAAGCCATTCGTCAGATGCAATGGGAGATGGGTAAAGAAAATTGTCTGGTCGTGCATCTTACCTTGGTGCCGTATTTAAAAGCTGCCAAAGAATTAAAAACCAAGCCAACCCAGCATTCGGTAAAGCTCATGAACGAAAATGGCTTATCGCCAGATATCATCGTGTGTCGTACCGAAGAACCCATCAATGGCGATATCAAACGCAAAATTGCCTTGTTCTGTAATGTGACCACCGAGGCGGTTATAGAGGCTGCCGATGCCGAAACCATTTACGATGTGCCGCTGTATATGATGCAAGAAAGTCTGGATGTAATTTGTCTCGAAAAATTAAGACTCTCCTTGCGCCACGAGCCCGACTTAAAGCGCTGGAAGGAGTTTTTGTTTAAGCTGAAAAATCCAAAGTCGAAAGTTACCATCGGACTAGTAGGTAAATATGTAGAGTTGCAAGACGCCTACAAATCAATACTCGAAGCGTTTGTGCATGCCGGTGCTGTTAACGAGTGCAAGGTGGTGGTGCGCAATATCCACTCCGAATATCTCGACAAAGAAAATTCTCGAACCGAGTTAAGCGGACTCGATGGTATTTTAGTAGCCCCCGGTTTTGGCAGTCGCGGTATCGAAGGCAAAATAGAAGCCATACGTTATGCCCGCGAAAATAAAATTCCATTTTTTGGCATTTGTTTGGGTATGCAATGCTGTGTTATCGAATTTGCCCGCAATGTATTGGGGTATCAGGGGGCCAACTCAACCGAGATGGATATTCATACGGCCTATCCGGTAATCGATATCATGGAAGATCAAAAAAATATCATTCAAATGGGCGGCACCATGCGTTTGGGGGCTTACGATTGCGAAATCGATGTGCATTCAAAAGCCTACGAAGTATACGGAAAGCAATTTATTTCAGAGCGTCACCGTCATCGCTGGGAGTTTAATAATTCGTTTTTAGCGCAGTTTGAAAAGGCCGGCATGAAGGCAGTAGGTAAAAACCCCGAAAGTGGTTTGGTAGAGATCGTCGAAATACCTTCGCATCCTTTCTTTATCGGTTCGCAGTTTCATCCCGAGTTAAAGTCAACGGTCGAGAACCCGCATCCACTGTTTGTTGGTTTTATCAAAGCCGCCATGCAAGCCCAAAGCGAAAAACACAGCAAACCAACAGTAGAGGCGGAGGTAAATTAATTTTTTTGGGGTCATCGGCACTGCGTGTTATATGCTGTAGTGGCGTTGGCACCGTGCAAGGAAATAAGTTGGGTTTAGCGAAAGAACACTTAGTCGTTTATAGGGTTTGTAAGAAGAGGAAAAGAAAATCTATCACACGCAATGGTCGCAAAGAGAAACGCAGAGAGCGCATAAGGACTGCGGCATAACCTGGCAATCTTTGCGTGAATTTCTCGGCGTACTTTGCGTAGGTAGCCGCCGACATTTGCCTGCAATAATTTTATACAGAAAGAGTGAGAACAAAACTATAACACGCAATGGTTGCAAAGGGTAACGCAAAGAGCACATAAGGCCTGTAGGATAACTTGGCAATCTTCGCGTGAATTTCTCGGCGTACTTTGCGTAGGTAGCCGCCGACATTTGCCTGCAATAATTTTATACAGAAAGAGTGAGAACAAAACTATAACACGCAATGGTTGCAAAGGGTAACGCAAAGAGCACATAAGGC
>JBEISB010000230.1:0-2712 GCA_040375635.1 Chitinophagaceae bacterium
CAAAACATGCCGTACAAGGGATCTAAATCTCCCCCTTGCGCTAAGGAATAATTCGTAACTGAATCGATACCCAAATAAAAACGAAGTGATGTATAGTTTCCATTGAGGACCTGGATAGCTAACTCTTGACAAGTGGCAGGATCTGAAGCGTCAATCAACATATAGTTATTGAGAGCAAACTCAGCACCATTCTCATTGCGCAATACTAAATGAGAAAGATAATACTTTAGCAAGTCTACGCTATACTGATTCCCGGCAGCATTCATATAAGATTTCGGTCCCATAGTTAAGGGTTGATTAGAAATCATATGATGAAACACGATCTTTACATCAGCAGCTGGATGCTTTTGTTTTTGGCAGGCACTCAAACCTAGCAGAACCATCGAGAGGATAAGTAATGAAAATTTCATGGAATGTAATTTAAGAAATTAAACGAAAAATCAATTCCTATCAAATCCGATACACACCATAACGATCATGAAGATTGACCTTTCCCTTATCAGGAGACAGGACATTCACTTTACGCCTTATCTCGTTGTGCCTTCTAGAAAAGAAAAATAAATTCCTAGTAACCGTTTGAAGAGGTAGTAAACAGACTTCATGCGAACCTTCGGCAGAAGGCAATGCTAGTACCCTATGCGAATCACTTACCTTAATCATCTTTTCTTGGTCACGACAACAATCTTTCTTGGTCGTTGTTCCACAACATGTCGATTCGTTCGCATGAGAATACACCGAAACAGAATGCAATACAGATCCGCAATAATGCGCGCACAACTGTACCCCTATCACCGATGGTAGATAAAGTAAAATCAGGCATATCGCAACAATCCGCTTCATGAAAGACAAAGGTAATTTCTTTTTTACGAGTTCGCACAAAATTTCCCTGCTTCCCATCCAAGACTAAGTCGTTGGCTCACAATATTTTCCTAATTCACCCGTTTCGTTATCATTACTATTACTTTTGTTCAAAATCGCAACTATGGCTACAAAAATTCTTTGGATAGACGACGAAATGGATTCTCTTCAATCGCAAATCATGTTTCTCGAAAATAAAGGGTATGAAGTTGAACCCTTTTCGAATGGCTACGATGGATTTGAGTACCTTAAAACCAATCATGTTGATGTTATCTTGTTAGATGAAAGTATGCCCGGCATGACAGGCTTAGAAACCTTATCGCGTATTAAAGAATTTAATGTTCATATTCCGGTGGTAATGGTAACAAAAAATGAGGCCGAAAACATTATGGAAGAAGCCATAGGTTCACAAATTACCGACTATCTCATCAAACCTGTAAACCCCAATCAAATTCTTCTCACTCTCAAAAAAATCATCGATAAAAAATCGTTGGTGAGCGAAAAAACAACCCAAAATTACCAACAAGAATTTCGGAATTTATTCATGACCCTCAATTCCAATCCTGATTATACCGAATGGTGCAACTTATATAAAAAGCTGGTGTATTGGGAATTAGAAATGCAAAAATCGGATAGTCCTGAGATGCTTGAAATTTTCACTTCTCAAAAAGAAGAGGCCAATAATGAATTTTGCAAATTTGTTGATAAGCAATATGCTAAATGGGTGAAGCCTGGCAATCCGGATGCCCCCGTGATGAGTCATACCTTAATGGACAACCATGTATTTCCGAACCTACAAAAAGGACAATGCACCTTTTTTGTGTTGATAGACAACCTGCGCTGGGATCAATGGAAGAGCATACAACCTAAGTTTGCTGAGAGCTTTCGCATAACCGACGAAGATTTGTTTTGCGCAATACTCCCCACAACAACGCAGTATAGTCGTAATGCGATTTTTTCGGGATTAATGCCCGTTGATATCGAAAAAAAATATCCGGTAGAATGGAAGAATGATGATGAAGAAGGCGGTAAAAATTTATACGAAGAACAATTCTTTAGAGATCAATTAGCGCGTAAAGGAATGAAAGATATCCGTTTTTCATATACCAAAGTAACAAACCACGACCACGGAGAGCAATTGGTAAACAATATTCAAAATTTACTCCATAATGAATTGAACATTGTGGTTTACAATTTTGTTGATATGCTTTCGCATGCCCGCACCGAAATGGAGGTCCTGAAAGAATTAGCCAACGACGAAGTATCTTATCGATCGCTCACCACCAGCTGGTTCGAGCACTCACCCTTATTTCAGGCCTTGAAAAAAGTAGCCGACAAGGGTATCAAAATTGTGGTTGCCACCGATCATGGCAGCGTTCAGGTAAAAACGCCTAGCAAGGTTATTGGCGATAAACAAACCACAACCAATATTCGCTACAAGCATGGTCGTAACCTAAACTATGAAAATAAGGCCGTGCTTGCCTATAAAGAACCTCATGAAATTGGTCTCCCCAAACCCAATTTTAATTCGAGCTTCATCTTTGCCAAAACCGATGGCTACCTCTGTTATCCCAATAACTATAATTACTACGCCAATTATTTCCGCAATACCTTTCAGCACGGGGGGGTATCCTTAGAAGAGATGCTGATTCCGGTGATTAAAATGGAAAGTAAATAGTTTTTTGTATGTTTATCGAATGAAGATTGCACTGATTGGTTCGGGCAACATCGCTACCTTTTATGCCACGCGATGGCAGGCAGCAGGACATAGCATTGTGCAGGTAATATCGCCCACCGAAGAGCATGCAGCTATTTTGGCCATGGCATTGGCTTGTCCTTTTAGTACAGACATAC
>JBEISB010000115.1:0-7244 GCA_040375635.1 Chitinophagaceae bacterium
CAAAATTACCCATCCCATTAGGTGGCATTGCCATTCGGAGAGATTGGCCTACAGATCACCAAAAACAGATCAACCAACTCATACGACAGAGTATAGAATTTGCATGGACACAATATCCTGAATTATCACCATTCATTATAAGTCACTCACAAGCTATGCAAGAATCTGTCATGCGACAACATATCCAATTATATGTGAATGATTATTCCTTAGACCCCGGCGACAGAGGGATAGCAGCCGTAAACAAGATGGCCTCTTCCTTTCATCATCCCGACAATCTACCCATCTATATTTATTAATCATGGATCCACGATTTATTTGTAAGCACTTTTCCGAGCTTAGTCTTACCGAACTCTATGCCATTTTGCAAATCCGTTTAGAAGTTTTTTCAATCGAGCAGCATTGCTTTTATCAAGATTGTGACGACCGCGATCAGCATAGTTATCACCTCATGTGCTGGCAAGAGGGGGTATTGGTTGCATACAGTCGTTTGTTACCCGTTGGAATTTCTTATCCAACATACTGTTCGATTGGCAGGGTACTTACCAAATCAACCGTACGCCGAAACGGTATTGGCAAGGCCTTGCTATACGAGTCGATACGGATTTGTCGTGAGCGCTTTGGTGGACCCATAAAAATTGGAGCGCAATCCTACTTGGAGAAATTTTACAACGATTTTGGGTTTGTATCTACGGGACATCATTACCTCGAAGATGATATCCCCCATATGTCTATGCTATTAGCCGAATAACTATTTCGTTTCTCGATTTTCGCGTGGAACAATCTGCGCCATGAGGTCTGCTTCGCAAACAATTTTATTACCCACATAAGCAGTCCCTTTCATTTCACAAATCCCTCGGCGAATGGGAGAGATCAGTTCCATCTTTAAGATCATCGTATCTCCCGGAACCACCTTTTGTTTAAAGCGAGCATTATCAATTTTCAGAAAGTATGTATCGAATTTCTTTTCAGGACCACCTTGATTGTTAAGGACAAGAACACCGCCTGTTTGGGCTAGCGCTTCGAGTTGCAATACACCTGGAAAGATTGGATTATCTGGGAAATGACCTGTAAAACAAGGTTCGTTAAACGTAATATTTTTAATCCCTACCACATGATTGTCACTCAAATCGATAATCTTATCCACCAACAAAAATGGATATCGATGTGGCAATAGTTTCGAGATATAATTGATATCGAAAATAGAAGGCTCGGTAGGGTTATACACAGGCACGTCGAGCATATTTTTATTTTTCTTGATATAGTCTTTGATTTTTTTAGCAAAGGCTACATTCGATTTATGTCCCGGACGATAGGCGATGATATTGGCTTTGATAGGATAACCGATTAAAGTAAGATCCCCAACAATATCTAACAATTTATGACGAGCTGGTTCATTGGCATGATACAACTTTACATTATTCAAGATCCCCTCTTGCTTAACCTCTATCCGTTCGCGATTAAATAATGTAGCTAGCTTATTTAACTCATCATCACTGAGTACCCGATCTACCACTACAATCGCATTATCAATATCGCCTCCCTTAATTAAATTCTTACTATGCAGATATTCGATCTCGTGCAAGAAACAGAAGGTGCGACAATTGGCAATTTCTTGGCGGTAATTTTGGAGTCCTCTGATAGATGCATGTTGCGTACCCAGTACATTCGAGTTAAAATCGATCATCGTTGTGATCTTGTAATCGGTACTAGGTGTGGCTACCATCTCTACATTTTTTTCATCATCGATATATGACAAATTGGTATCTATCGAAAAGTAGATTCGTTTTGCATTTTGTTCTTCGACACCCACTTTTTCGATAGCTTCTACAAACATGCGCGCACTGCCATCGGCGATAGGAATTTCGGCTGCCGTTAATTTGATATGGGCGTTATCGATTCCCATTCCCGTTAATGCCGACAAAATATGTTCTACCGTATGCACTTTAGCGCCATTATGCTCGAGGGTTGTGCCACGTGATGTATCGACTACATAATCGACGTCAGCTTTCATTACCGGTTCTCCCGGAAGGTCGGTACGCTGAAATTTTATGCCATACCCTGCACTCGCTGGCTGCACCGTCATCATGGTATGCACACCGGTGTGAAGTCCTACTCCTTCTATTGTAAATTCAGATCGTAACGTTTGTTGATTTACTTGTTCCATCAATTTTATGCTGCTAAGTTTAAACGGTTTGTTTCGTAAGTTGATTCAATTTTTTTTCGAGTTCGAGGATGCGCTTTTGTAAATCGGGTAAGGAACGATATACCACCTGACTTCGTAATGCCGGCACATAATCAAAGGCTGGTGAGCCCGTTACTGCGGCATTTGGCTCTTTAATTTCTTTGGCTACCCCGCTTTGTGCATTAATCTGCGCTCCGTCGGCAATGCGGATATGCCCGACAATCCCCGCCTGCCCGCCAACACGCACATAGCGACCTACCTTAGAACTTCCCGAAACACCTGCCTGAGAAGCAATCACCGTATGCTCACCAATTTCCACATTATGCGCAATTTGAATTAGGTTATCGAGTTTCGCTCCCGTGCGGATAATGGTTGATCCCATAGTAGCCCTATCAATCGCGCAATTGGCACCAATCTCTACTTGGTCTTCTACAACAACATTACCGAGTTGCGGAATTTTTTTGAATTGTCCGTTTTCAGGGGCAAAACCAAATCCATCACTACCAATTACAGTCCCTGAATGAATGATGCAATTGCTGCCAATGCGACAATTTGCATAGATATTTACCCCGGCATAGATGATCGTATTTTCTCCAATCTTTACATGATCGCCGATAAATACATTCGGAAAGATTTGTGTACCAGCTCCTATGCTGGCTTTACGACTCACATAAGCGAAGGCACTGATAAAAGCGGTTTCGTGCACATCAGCTTCGGCATGCACAAAGGATAATTCTTCTCTCCCCTGTCGAGGTTTCTGTGCGGTCATTTGTTCATAAGCCTGCAACAAGATGGCAAAAGCGGCATAAGCATCTTTTACACGGATGAGGGCGGCAGTTACCGCCTGACGAAGCACAAGACTTTCATTCACGATAATAACATCTGCGGCTGTTTGATACAGATAATCCTCGTATTTACTGTTCGCTAAAAAACAAAGATCGCCAGCCTTTCCTTCTTCTATTTTTGCAAAAGACCAAATCTCTCTGGCAGGATCTCCTTCAACATTTCCCTGCACCAGGGCGGCAATTTGCTGGGCCGTAAACTTCATCATTTCAGACTATTATTTTCTTAAAAAACAAATGTAAGGCTTTTTTACGGGTACTAAAAGTCCCTCACGGATGAGCGTGTTTTCTGCCTCTGTAATATCAATAATGTCGCCGTTTTTCAATAAAATTCGAATGCTTTCGATATGGGCATCATAGGTACTGCTTGATGTTTCACTTTGCATAAAATAATAAGCTATCGACTCATCCTGTAAGGAAAAATCTGTCTGTACTTGTTGTCGCCAAATCTCAACCTGATCACTCTCCTCTGTTTTATAAAATCTTACTTTAAATAAATCGCGATCTAAAAGGCGGCGACTCAGATCAGACAAAATCGGATCCTCGTGCATCACCCAAACCTTTAATGCACTCACAATATCAAAGTCATCGAGTTGAAGAAAATGATATAAGCAAGTGGGCTGGGTTTGAAAATCGTTGAGCGAGTAATTCTTTTGCAAGAAGAATTGTAACGCTGGTGTTGCAAATAATGTAGCCCCTTTTTGTACCAAATCTTTGGCCCTGGTTAGGAGTTTAACCAACATCAGCTCAGAGCTTAGTACCGTTTTATGCAGATAAACCTGCGAATACATGAGTCGGCGGGCAATCAAAAATTTCTCTATCGAGTGAATTCCTTTTTCCTCAACCACCAATTCGTCGTTAACTACAGTAAGCATTTTTACAATCCGATCATAGCCAATAACCCCTTCTGATACCCCGGTAAAAAAGCTATCGCGGGCCAAATAATCCATGCGGTCTACATCAAGTTGACTACTCACTAACTGATGAAGAAATTTTTTAGGATATGCCCCTGTAAATATTGCAATCGCTTGTTCGAGACAATTCGCTGCAAACCTTCCTCCTTCAGCAAGAGAATCTTGAAGTCGGTGCATAATCAACAAAGAAAGATCTTCGTGATGTACATCGACCAAGGCATGTTCTAAGGCATGCGAGAAAGGTCCATGACCAATATCGTGCAACAAAATCGCAATACGAGCCGCTTGTTCTTCGTCAGCGCTAATCGCAATCCCCTTTTGTCGAAGTTCTGCGATAGCATTTCCCATGAGGTGGTAAGCCCCTAAAGAATGATGCAAGCGCGTATGCACAGCCCCAGGATATACCAAATAAGCCAAGGCCATCTGTTTGATGCGACGCAAACGTTGGTAATAGGCATGGGAGATAATGGCATAAATTAGCGGATCATCGATAGTAATAAAGCCGTAAACCGGGTCGTTGATAATCTTGCGCATGCCACCAAAAAAAGGTTTATTTTGTTATCCTTACTGATACGCGCTGGTACTCAACGATCGTATTTACAACAAGTATGTAACTTGTCATAATCTTCTTGCTTCGCCTTATATTTTTCGGTATCGTAACCGGCTGCAGCTATTTTGCGTTGGATATCGTCGTTGGTAATTTTAGAAGCCATATAGGTTACTGTTAACCATTTTGTCTCCTGATTCCACGAGGCTTTCTTTACGCCTTTCACATCTAACGCCGATTCTATGTTTTTCTGGCAAGTTCCGCAATTACCACTAACACGAATGGTATCAGTGACAGGTGTTTCTTTTTGTGCCTGCATCGGTAAATACATACTTCCTGCTATGAACAGCAAAAGCATGCAAAGACTTTGTATTATTTTCATATTGTTTATTTTATAGAAGATCTACATCCCACATAGATCATTCGCCCTAAGGTAGGCCCCCAAATATTACCCGCATCAAAGTATTCGCCAAACGGGTGAGCCCCATCGACGACTACTTGTTTTTGAGTGAAATTATTTAGGTTTTCGCTACCCGTGTATACCTCAAACTTTTTATATACATAGGTAATCTGACAAAGCATCCGAAAATAAGAAGGTGACCAAGATCGCAATTGATACATTTCCGGATTTGATGAAAGATTAGGCAATCGTTGCTTTCCAACCCACTGGGTGGTGAAATCAAATTTCCAATGCTGATTATGTGTTTGATACGCAAGGTTAACCAAGGCACGGTGTCGGGCATTCAAAGCCTTCTCCATCAAAATGCCATGCTGTGTAATCCGAACATCATTAAATTTATAGGCGAGTCGTATATCCAAATCTTTACGAATTTCTCGATATAGTTCGGCTTGCACATACCAAGCATTTGACTTCCCTTTGAGATTATAGAAATATACGCTTTGAGGGGTTACATCAAAATCGGCCACAACTTGATTTACAAAATCAGTACGAAAAACATCAACACTAAAACGACCTTCCTTTTGATGCTGCGTGAAAGTCCAGGAGTAATTAAGTCCATAGTTCCAACTATATTCCGGCATGAGATTTTCTATCAAATGAATCACGCGGTTACTAGCCAACATCTGCGCATTTTCGGCAAAAATATTCGCGGTTCTGAATCCGCTGCCAGCACTACCCCGAATGCTCATACTGTGGTTTAGACTGTACTTAACATTGGTGCGAGGAATAAAATACCAACGTTGTAACCTGAAATTATAATCACTGCGCGCTCCGAACAATACGCTCCATTTTTCGCTACCAACCATCGTGTATTCGGCAAACAATCCGGCAACGGGCTCCTGACGTGATAATCGAATGTATTTATACGACTCTGCAATATCATCATACAACAAACCTCCACCTACACGCAATGTATTGGATTCCTTGCGAACATAGGTTTGGTATAGAAGATTCAGAAAAAGTGTTTTTTGATTTCCAAGATAAGGATTCATCCCATAATAAGATTGGATATCATGTGACGTAAAATTACTTTGTACCCCTAAACTTCTATCGCCCTCATCATCGAAATTAAAACTTGTCTTATTAAAAACTTCCCAACGACGGGTTGTCATACCAAACCCATAAGCACTTTGTGCAGCCTGTGTTTTTTGGGGATCAAACTCAATCTGCCCCCCCTGCTTATCATCATATAAACCTTTGATACCAAACATGCTTTCTACTCGTTTGCCGGCATACTTCCATCGGTTGATTAGATTGATTTGTTTATATAAGGGTCTATCGAGATACGAATCATTATTCATATCGACCTTGTTTTGAATTTGACTGGCATGAGCCATTAACAGCGTGCTCCAACGTTCATTAATTCGATGCGAATAATTTGTATTGATTTCTTGACGTAATCTGCTATTCAGGTAGGCATTGATAAAAAATCGAGGACTTTTTTCCGGCTTCTGTAATTCAACATCAATCTGTCCCGTCATACTTTCGAAACCATTGGTAACACTGCCAGGACCTTTATTAATAAAAATTGCATTTACCTGCGGACCAGGAATATTGCTAAATCCGTACGTATAATTTAACCCGCGTACTGTGGGTAGCAAGTCGGTCATCATTTGCACATACACCCCACTGAGTCCAAGCATCTGAATCTGACGAGCCCCCGTTAATGCATTACTGAAACTCACTTCTACCGTTGGATTGGTTTCGAAGCTCTCAGCCAAATTACAACAAGCGTTCTTCTTTAATTCGAGCTGTGTTATTTTTTCGGTACGAATGGGACTCAATGCATCCATGGTATTTCCATTATTGCGCTGCCGAATCTGAATGGTTTGTAAGTCTTTATTTTTTACACTATCAGTTTGATGTTGCGCCTGCAAACACAAGGGTAGCATCAAACTTAACAGCGTGAACATTTTTTTATTGGATTTCATCTTGAAGAAAATTAAAGTGAAAAAGAAAAAAGAAATTCTTTCACCATTTCAAAAACGCATCCCTGCTTGCTTAGTAAGACAGAATACCCTTATTGCACGCCTGCAAATTGAAAGGCATCCTGTAGATTACTTTTCATATTCTCTATCCAAAGACTGTCGGCAATATCTGTACTTTGCCGAACACTATCTACATTAAAATCAATGAGCGGTAGATTATACATCTTCCCCAAATCGAAATTAATATTGAGTACTTTATTACTGCCTTCTACCGTTAGGTTCATTGGTACTTCTACAGCTGTATACGCTTTGTCTGTCCCTAGATGAAAGAGAATTTGTGCTGTATTGCCATTCGACTTAATAAACTC
>JBEISB010000174.1:0-4699 GCA_040375635.1 Chitinophagaceae bacterium
TCGGCCTCTTTACGTCGAGTGATATCGATGATAAAAGCAAGCACATATTTTTCATTGCCGGCTTCAAAAGGACTTAAGCTAATCGATACCGGCACTTCAGAACCATCCGGTCGTCGAGCAAACAAATCCAATCCCATGCCCATAGAACGAGGTCTTGGTTGCCGATTGTAATGATCTCTATGTCCGCCATGTTTAGCGGCAAATCGCTCCGGAATGAGAATCTCAACAGGCTTTTGTAGTAACTCAGCGCTTGCATATCCGAATAACATCTCAGTAGCGGGATTGACCAATAATATGATTCCTAGATGATTAGTAACGATAATACTTTCAGTCACATTCTCGAACAATGCATCTAATAACGGTTGCCTCCCTTCTTGATTCATGTAGCTAAGTTAATAGCTAGCGGTCAGAATTTCGACCGGCCATGCCAATTGTTTCGGTGAACTATGGCAACAGTCATTTTAAAAAAGTTCCACAAGTTGAAAAACAGACTTTTGATAGGTATTGTTTGAAAATGGTTGTACTTTAGAGCCCAAAATTGAGAATCGATGAATAGAAAAGGTTACCTCTCATTCGCAGTACTGCTTTTTTGTTGTCAGTTTGCCATGCATGCCCAATTTCGTATTGGACCAACCGGAGGATTAAACTTCAATCGTCAGGTTTTTAAATCGAATACCTATCGTTATGATGCTCTTTTTAAAACGAGAATGGCTTTTCATTTAGGCATGGTGACTGACTTACTCATCAATAATAATCTTAGTCTACAAAGTGAGTTGCTATACACACAGCGTGGAGGGTACTATAAGTTTGAAAGACCTGATATCATTGAAGAATACACAGACAATCTGGGCTATGTAACCTTGCCTGTTTGTCTTACTGCCAAGATCGATGTTCGTAGCGCCTATATCTTTGCCGGTGCAGGGCCCTATATCAGCAAGCTCATACATTCTTCTCATACCTATAAAAGCAATGGTCGTGATGTTGAAAACGGTAGCTTACGTGTGGGTACCAATTATACCACCGATCAAATTAAGCCTTGGGATGCAGGAATAAAATGTAAGGTAGGTTTTGAATTAAAGAAAGGAATGTATATGTGTGCTTTCTACGATATCAGCACTTCAGACATCAACCCACAATTTACAGTCACACGTAATAAGTCGTTTGGGATTCAGTTTGCCTACATCTTCTCCCTAACAGAAGAGGATCGTTACAATCGTTTTGAGAAGTTCTACGAATTCTAATTGAATAGTCCCTCACTGCGATGATTATCGAGCAACCAACTTATGAATCTCATCTGTTCTTGACTTGATAAGCTCCCGTACAAAATAGTAATCGATATGGAGGTAATCTTACAAACAAGATTAACCATAGAGGACATGCTTCCTCAACTCGGTCTTATACAGCAACTCACCCCGCAAATCACAGCAGATCAATATCAACGCTATCTGCAAGGCATGATTCCCAATAACTATGCGCAATTGGTGGCCCTATGCGATGGAGAATTAGCCGGCGTTTCTGGATATTGGCTGGGCACGAAACTGTATTGTGGCCCCTACCTCGAAATTGATAATTTTATCGTGGATCATCAATACAGAAGAGCTGGCATAGGTTCGAAAATGGTACAATGGCTGGAGGCCGAAGCCCGTAAGCATGATTGTCATCATATGATGTTAGATGCCTATCTTGAGAATCATTTAGCCCATAATTTTTATAAGCGAGAAGGCTTTACCCCAAGAGGATATCATTTTCTGAAAGCCTTATAATGAAGTAAGAGGATGGTAACCCTCGTTACGTAAATTAAGCGTAATTTTATTGACAGAATCCATTGTCTCTTCAAGAGAAGAAAACAGACCTTTGTCGTTGGATTTCAAACATAGAAGTACATCAGCCTTTGGAACCTGAATATGAATTATGAAACAAATGCTACTCTTCAACAAACTGTATCGATGCTCCCTATTTACCCTGAATGCTTTATTTATAATTGTGCTAAGCAGTTATGATAGTCAGGCACAAACGCCAAGCACTGTGGTTATCGGGCCTACCTCGGGGACAAGTAATTATTTTTATGGACCTATCGTTCGGGCCAGTTCGGGAAGTATCCTGAATTATTCAAGACATGCCTATTTATATACGGCCGCGGAATTAGGGATTCCTTCGGGAGCTAAGATTATCAAGTTAGAATGGCTGAAATCGAATACAGCAACCATTACCGCTAACAATACCTTTCAAATGTGGATTGGCAATAGCACTGCCTCTAGTTTAGCTAGTTCTACAACTTGGGGGACTTTATTAACAGGTACCACCAAAGTATATAGCAGCAGCACATTTGCCATTAGTGGGGGATCGGGTACCTATCAGGGGGGACAATTTAATATTACAGGAAGCGACACCTTCACATATACGGGAAGTAACTTACAAATCATGACGGATTGGTTTAAAGGAGGAACGGCGAGTGGTGCCGTAAACTTCTTTATTAGCGCTGCAGTAGGTAAAGCCGTGGGCACAACAAGCAATACAGCCCTTACAGATGCCAGCATACTAACGGCTGCGAACTATGGCGACAATCGACCTTGCATCCGGATTACTTATATTCCTGTACCTCCATGTAGCGGCCCTCCCTATACTGGTGGTATTATTGGCTCTATCGGTAGTGCATGTGCTAGTGTTCCGTTTACCTTAAATATTGCCAATACCCTCAGCGGTACTGGGATCAGTTATCTGTGGCAAAGTGCCGACAATGCTGCCTTTACCCTCAATGTTACCAATCTAGGAACCGGTGCTAGTCAAACCAGCAGTCAAACGAGTGCTAAGTATTATCGATGCATCGCAACCTGTTCGAGTGGTCCTAGCGCTGATACTTCTGCGCCTTTCTTTATGCCCATGAGTCCGGGCTATGCCTGTGCCTGCAGCAGCGCCCCTGCCTCAGCAGCCGACGAAGATATTTTTAATTTTACGATAGCGGCAAGCAGCAATTCATCAGACTGTAATACAATACCCACAGGCATAGGATCCATTCCGCAGGTTTACTCCAACTATCAAGGATTAACACCCGCTACAGTACAAAGAGGCAGCATGGTTCCGTTTTCGATAAGCATAGGCACCTGTCTTAATAATTACCCCAATGTGAGTGCCATTTTTGTCGACTTCAATCAGAATGGCTCTTATAGCGATGCTGGCGAACAAGTTTATGGCAGCACATCAACCCCCATTACGGGTCCCCACACGGAATCGGGCAATATCGTGATTCCAACAAGCGCAACCTTAGGGGTTACAGGTTTACGCTTGATTACTTCCGAACAAAACACAGCGATTACCAATCCCTGCTTGCAATATTCTTGGGGGGAGACAGAAGACTATACCATCAATATTGTGGCCGCATCTACATGTTCCGGCATGCCAAGTCCAGGAAACACAATTGCCTCACAAACAACAATCTGCGCAGGAAAAACGACTGTACTATCGCTGCAGAATTGGATATTAGGTTCCGGGATAAGCTATCAATGGTACAACACGGCAGGAGCTATAAGCGGAGCTACCTCGTTTTCTTATACAACACCCGCATTAACAAACGCTGAAAGTTATTACTGCCGGGTTACTTGTTCGGGTTCAGGCTTATCCGCCAATTCTACACCTGTGATAATTACAATGTCTCCGTTTACCGATTGTTATTGCTCATCGATAGCCGGAAATGCAGCCGATGATAATATTTCTCAAGTAACCCTTAACGGTGCAACCAATGTTTCGAATTGTACCAATGCCGCTCCTGGTCCTGGATCTATCTTACATAGATATGCCAACTACTTCCCTCTCGGCAATTTGACAAATCTGCAACAAGGTAGCACGGTTCCCTTTAGTGTATTAGTAGACGATTGCGACTTTGCCCCCTACTATAGTTTTGGGACAGCCATTTGGATAGATTTCAATCACAATGGCGTATTTACCGACGCCGGCGAACAGGTTTTTGTAGAAGCCTTGGCGCAAAATGCCCCCCGCACAGTGAGTGGAAATATCAGTATTCCATGCGGGGCTATGCTGGGACAAACTGCCATGCGCATTATAGAGGCATCAGGATATGCAGGTAGTCTATTAACGCCCTGCTTATCGTATGGATCTGGCGAAACCGAAGATTACTTAATTAATATTATTCCTCAGACTGGTAGCATAGGTTTTAATTTTGGGACAAGCGGCAGTCCTACAGCCACGGCAACAACAGGTGTACCCGTCAGTAATCTTAGTATTTCTTCCATCACCCAAGGCAATAATGCCAATACGAGTCAAACTACTTTACTGATAAACACAACAAGTCCTTCTACCTATTCAGGTGCATCCGCAAATAATAATATTGGGATTACAGCCCGAAATCGAAACTTACAAATCAACGATAGCAGTGCCTACTTTGCCTTTACCCTAACCCCGGGCAGTGGATACCAAGTGATTCTGGATTCAATCTTTTTGGGTTCTTTATCAACAAGCACAGGACCAACAAGTATTGACATTCGAACGAGTAAAGATAATTATGCCAGTTCTGTGGGTGTAACATCGGTAAGTGCTAATGGCAACTGGACCTATATTAACCCAGCTCTTTTACCTGTGGTGAGTAATACCACTCTTACCGTAAGAATTTATGGCTATGTTCTCGGCGGTAATGGATCCGTAACCACCGGCAACAATACGGTAAACTGGAGGGTAGATGATATCA
>JBEISB010000038.1:0-14022 GCA_040375635.1 Chitinophagaceae bacterium
CAAAAGAAAATCGTGCGGGCTGCGTTATCAGCGAAGAAAGCCCCATCCTCTTCATGAAAGTTTTGTTTGCGCTTATACATGTCTTCATTATCCATGAAGTATACCTGTAAACGGGCATTCGGCAAAGAAGCCACTTTGATAACCAAAGGAAAATCTTGCTTGTCTACATTGATATTAATTCCGGATAAACGAACCACCTCGTGTAAACGATGACGACGCTCATTGATTGTTCCAAAGCGGGGCATAATCACCCTGACCTCATAACCCGTATCATTAGACTTTACAGCCAGGGTATTCAATATTTTCGCAAATTCATTCTCCTCGTTGTACGGAGAGAACTCGTGCGAAATAAAAAGAATTTTTTTCTTTTGGATTACCGCCATTTCGGTTACTTTTAAATTTGGAAAGTTTATTCGGGGTGCGAAGGTACGATAATTTATGCGATTTTTTTACTTTACCACTCAAGTAGCGCCCATTTAACGACATTATGTACATTTTTAAACGAATCGCCGACTTGCGGCAATACCTCGAATCGGCAACCGGCAGCGTCGGGTTTGTACCCACTATGGGTGCCTTACATCAAGGTCATATTTCGTTAATCGAACAATCAATTACTGAAAACCCTATCACAATTTGTAGCATTTTCATTAATCCTACCCAATTTAACGACCCCAACGACTTCGAAAAATACCCGATTACCCTGAGCCGAGATATCGAAAAGCTAACGCGAACGGGCGTAAATGCTCTTTTTTTGCCTTCCGTAGCTGAAATCTACCCAGCAGGGATCCAAAATATCCCCCACTACCCGATTGGCTACCTCGACACGGTCTTAGAAGGCGAAAAGCGTCCAGGACACTTTAATGGGGTTTGCGCGGTGATGCAAAAGTTACTCGAAGCCACCGGACCCGACAAGCTATATATGGGCGAAAAAGACTTTCAGCAATGTCTTGTGGTGAAGTGGTTACTCAATTACCTTCAATCCCCTATCCAACTCATCACCTGTAGCACCTTACGCGAAAACGGAATCTTGGCGATGAGCTCCCGTAATGAAAGGCTCAGCGCAGAAGGCCGAGCCCAGGCTCATCTCATTTATCAAAGTCTCTCCAACATAAAACAAGAGCAATCTCATCAGTCTTTTACAAGCCTACAGCAATCGACACTCAATCGCTTACAGCAGGCTGGATTTGATACCGAATATCTCTTATTAGCCAATGCAGATAATCTGGAACTATTATCGGACTTTACAACAAACAAACCCATGGTTGTGCTCATTGCCACCCGACTCGAAGGCATTCGTTTGATTGACAATCTGCGCTTGTAACACCCCTCAAGATTCCGCGATAGCAATACCCTCAAACTTTCTACATTATTTCATACAATTGGCTACTTTTACAGCCTTATGCAGATACAGGTATTAAAATCTAAAATTCATCGAGCCACGGTCACCCAAGCCGACTTAAATTATATCGGCAGTGTTACCATCGACAAAAGCTTGATGGATGCAGCCGGATTGATCGAGAACGAGAAAGTGCAGATTGTCAACATTAACAATGGAGAAAGACTAGAAACCTATGTCATTACAGGCAAAAAGGGCAGCGGAACGATTTGTCTGAATGGACCTGCAGCCCGAAAAGTAGAACCCGGCGACTTGGTCATTATCGTTTCCTATGCCTTAATGGATTTTGAAGAAGCTAAAAAATTCAAACCCGCCATTATCTTCCCTACGGCTAAGAACAAACTCAAATAAACCTTGTTCATGAGGAAACGTATCGTGAACCTGATATCGTATGTACTTACATTCGGATTGTGCGCGTTTCTGATTTGGCTTTCGTTGAAGGATGTTACCCCAGAAGATATAGGAAAAATAAAATTCTCACTCCGACAAGCCAATTATTTTTTACTAATCCCGATCGTAGCGATGGGGTTGGTTAGTCATTGGAGTCGTGCCGTTCGTTGGAAATATCTCATGGAGCCCCTAGATATGTTTCCTTCTACACGAAATACCTTTTTAGCAGTGATGACGGGTTACTTAGCCAATATGTTTTTACCCCGCTTCGGCGAAGTGATTAAATGCACTATTTTATCTAAGTACGAAAAAGTACCAACAGACAAACTCATTGGCACCATCATTACAGAAAGAGCTTTTGATGTATTGTGTTTATTCGTCATTTTTATCATCACCTTTTTTATACAGATAGATTTGGCTGCAGATTACTTGCATACCTTGTATACCAAATCTGTGAGCAAACCACAAAATGAGCATAGCTATCTTTATCTAGTAGCGGCTGGGATCTTGGCCCTTGTGTTTCTTGTCTTGCGTAAGCGTATAATGTCCTTAGGATTTTGGCAGAAGCTGAAACATATTATTGAAAACATCGTAATAGGCGTTTTAAGTTTTCGGGATATGAAAAACAAACGTGGTTTCATTTTTCATACTTTGTTGATATGGTCTATGTATTTAGGCATGATTGTATTGGGCTTTAAAAGTATTCCGGAAACCAGCATTTTGGGTTTCAAGACAGGCTTTTCAGTATTGTCTTTTGGCAGCATTGGCATGATTGCTACTCCGGGTGGCATGGGGGCCTATACCTTATTGGTCAATGAAATCGTTTCGCTCTATGGTGTTGGTAAAGCAATGAGTCTTGCCATTAGCTGGATTATCTGGCTGGTACCAACGCTGATTATTCTCATCGGCGGAAGCATATGCCTTCTCTTATTCCCATTATTAAATTCTCAACAAAAACATGGCAACGAAATTAGAAATCATTCAAAGTAAAATTTACACGATCGATACCCTTGAGCGCTTGGTGAATCAATGGCACATGCTTTCCAATAAAGTCGTTTTCACCAATGGCTGTTTCGATATTACGCATCGTGGGCATAATACCTACCTTTTACAAGCGGCAGAGCTTGGTAATAAATTAATCATCGGACTCAATTCAGACGCATCTGTTCGTAAATTAAAAGGACAAAATCGTCCGGTAGTCGACGAATATTCGAGAGCCCTGAATTTAGCCATGCATACCTATATTGATGCTGTAATTTTATTTGATGAAGACACACCCTTGCATCTCATCGAAACATTAAAGCCCGATGTTTTAGTCAAAGGTGGCGACTATACCTTAGATACTATCGTTGGCGCCAAGGAAGTCATTGCCTATGGCGGTAAGGTAGACATCATTCCGTTTGTAGAAGGCTACTCTACCACTGATATTCTGTCGAGAATCACCCACAATAAGACTGAGTAATATGTATCGGGCTACATCGCCAAGGATAAATATCCTCTTGACTATTTCTTGGTATGATCAAAATAGCCTCTATGCTCGACTTTTGTAGAGAAGAAATTTAAAAACAATACCACGAAAGTCACAAAAATAGTAGACTCAATACAGATTAATACTTTACCCGTCATCACTACCGGGAAATACTCACCATAACCTACTGTCGACAAGGTTACAAAACTAAAGTAGATGGGATCAAACCAATGGGTAAAAGGGCGATTGAAATATTGTCCTCGCGAATAGATAACCCCGAAACTGAAGGCAATCTCTATGTAATTAAAAAACAACAAAAGCATAGATCGTCTGTACGATCGAGGACGACTAAAATAATCGGAAGCGAAAATCAGGGTGGGCACGTATAGTAAGGTCTCTAACAAAAACCATATCATGGTGTAAAAGGCGATATTGTTATGTTGCCAACCGAAATAAACCATCAAAAAAGGAAAGAGAACCTTACCTAAGATAAACACATCAACAGACAATTCACGAAAGGCCACCCCATACCTACCCGACCACTCTTTGATATAAGTTCCTGGAAACAAAAACTGCGATACAGCTAAAAAAAGCCTGAATAGCTTTTCTATACCCACATCTTCATCTTGCTCGTTATACCAAATCGAACGGATATTGCGCATCCGCTTGTGCAGCGAACCCTCAGTAGGTTGACCATCTGCCTTGGGATTTCCTAAAATGAGTCTGCGTAGATTTAATTTCATGAATCTCTATCCGTAGATATAACCGGTATCGTAAAGGTAAGGTAGCGAAACGACTTTGTATGGCAATATTGTTGAGAAGAAAGAATCCTAAGTTTCTACAAAGCCACTTGCTTACGTTTTGATTTTGCGAGTATATTTGTTGCCTAAATAAACATTCTCGTGACTACAACTTTCGGAAAAGAAACCTATTTATATTGGTATGAAATTATGCTGTTACAGCGCCGTTTCGAAGAAAAAACGGGACAATTATACGGCATGCAGAAGATTCGCGGGTTTTGTCATTTATATATTGGACAAGAAGCGGTTTCGGCAGGCTGTATGACAGCCATTCGCGAAGATGACAATATGATTACCGCATACCGCGACCATGGATTAGCCATTGCAAAAGGCATTAGTTCTCGCGAATGTATGGCCGAATTATACGGAAAGGCGACGGGCTGCACCAAAGGAAAAGGAGGAAGTATGCACTTCTTTTCGAAAGAGAAAAAATTCTTTGGCGGACATGGCATTGTCGGTGGACAAATTGGATTGGGTGCCGGTATTGCCTTTGCCGATCAATATAATGGCAGTGACGCTGTTACCCTGTGTTTCTTTGGGGATGGTGCTGCACGCCAAGGGATATTGCACGAGACTTTTAATATGGCTATGACTTGGAAATTGCCCGTGATTTTTATTTGCGAAAATAATTATTACGCCATGGGAACTTCAGTAGAACGAACCAGCAATGTGTTAGACATCTACAAGTTTGCGGATGCCTATGATATGCCTGGCGATAGTGTGGATGGCATGAAACCAGAAGCCGTTCATGAAGCCATAGACCGCGCTGCCCGTCGTGCGCGTAATGGAGAAGGCCCTACCTTATTAGAAATTAAAACCTATCGATATAAAGGTCATAGTATGAGTGATCCAGCAAAATATCGTACCAAAGAAGAACTAGAAGAATATAAAGAAAAAGACCCCATTGAATATGTGTTGCGTATCATCAAAGAGAATGAGTTCGCGACAGAATCAGAAATAGAAGCCATCAACGATAAAGTGAAATTTATTGTTGATGATGCTGTTGAGTTTGCCGAAAATTCACCATTCCCAGACGTGAGCGAAGTCTATAAAGATATTTATGTAGGCGACTATCCATTTATCATGGATTAATAGCATCAAATAAAATTAGCGAAGCGGCTGTCTTAAAAATCAGCCTAAAATGAGGTGAAACGTTTCCCCAATCATCAAAATGATATCATCAGCTTGTATTGCTAACTGAAGAGAAATTAAAATCATCTTGAACGAATAGCCTTTATACGGTAATATACAAAAAAACGTATCGAGAATTTCACTTTTGGGACTACCTCTTTTTTAATGAGATACCAAACTAGAATCGCCAAATCATTCTGCTGAGGTGTAGATGTTTTGGGATGTGCGTGAGTGATAGTAGTGAAAAGCCCGCAGCGAGGAACGAGCGAGGACTTGTAACGAATAGCACGACCCGAAGGGGCACGTCCTAATCCTATTTCAGTAGGTTATGATGTATCCTCAAACCGTCTTTAATGGAATAAACGATATTCGCTCAGCTCTATTTCATGATCTCAAAGGCAAAAACCTTTTCGGAAGACATCGATGATGGGTAAGAATTTTTCATTACTTTGCTTTCAAATCAAAAACTATGGGAAAGAAATTTGGATTTTCATTTTCATTAAAGCGAGCCTTGGGGATTACAAGCGCCAAACAAAAATTTGCCAGAGAAACCGGCATCCCAACCACCAAATCTGGTCTTGAAAGAAAACTCGGTTCTCTGTTATTAAAACTTCTGTTCGGGAGGAAATCATAGATGATAAAGGAGTGATTCCTTAGCATAAGGAGTCATTGTAATACTAGGATTGATTTTACCCTTACCTAACAAGTAAACGGTGCCTCTAATTCATGAACGGGGTGAATGCTGATTTACTCCGGAAATTTTCTAACGATAAAGATTAGCCTGAAATAATTCTTTACTCCGCAACTTTTGGTCCTGATCCGTTTATACCTATAATTTATTGCTACCTCTTAAATAAAAAACCCTCGCAAACTATTCATTTACGAGGGTTCTTTTTTAAAGCTTGCGGACCGGACGGGACTCGAACCCGCGACCTCCGCCGTGACAGGGCGGCATTCTAACCAACTGAACTACCGGTCCGTTAGTTTCGGAGTGCAAATATAGACAAGAAATTTATTTTACAAAATCTTATTCTATCAAGTTTCTGAAATGCTGATTTTTGTGTAGGTTTGAAACATTATTAAACACATATGCAATACCTAGATTTCGAAAAACCTATTGAATCCCTCATGGAGGACATGGAAAAAATTAAAGAGTCGGGCGAAAAAACAAAAGTAGACGTAAGCGCTACCCTCAAAGAACTGAAAACCAAAATCGACAGTACCCGTAAAACCATTTATTCGAATTTAAACGACTGGCAACGTGTACAACTCAGTAGACATCCCGATCGTCCGTATACGAATTTTTATATCTCTCGGATTTTCAATAAGTATCAAGAACTTCATGGCGATAGAAACGTACGTGATGATAAAGCGATTGTTGGTGGTTTTGCTATGCTAAACGACGAACAATCGGTGATGGTTATCGGACACCAGAAAGGAATGAATACCAAAACGCGACAAATGCGCAACTTTGGTATGGCCAATCCCGAAGGCTACCGAAAGGCATTGCGCTTAATGAAACTAGCTGAGAAATTTAATAAGCCGATTATTACTTTTATTGATACGCCGGGTGCCTTTCCCGGACTAGAAGCAGAAGAGCGTGGGCAAGGAGAAGCGATTGCCAGAAATTTATACGAAATGACGACCCTAAAAGTACCCGTCATTTGCATTATCATTGGCGAAGGCGCTAGTGGTGGTGCCCTCGGAATCGGTATCGGCGACAGAGTTGTTATGCTCGAAAACACTTGGTATTCGGTAATTTCGCCCGAAAGCTGTTCGAGCATTTTATGGAGAACTTGGGATTTTAAAGAGGTGGCTGCCGAACAATTAAAACTTACGCCCAAGCATATGAATGGCTTTGGTTTGGTAGACGGCGTTATTCCTGAACCCGCAGGAGGTGCTCACGCCTTCCCAGACGAAATGGCGACCACTTTAAAAAAGTATATCGTAAAAACCTTAAAAGAACTCAACGATATCGATCCCGAAAAAAGAATCAGCGACCGTATTGAGAAATTTTCGCACATGGGCTTTTTCGAAGAATTACCCGCTTAATCGTAATCCTTTATTCCTTCACCTACAACACCTATTCGATTGTCTTTCCTGAAGAAACTACAAGAGAGAATCATCCCCATAAAAACATCGGATAGTGTAACCTTGTTACAGCCGAATGAAAAAGCTGTGCATGAATACGTACCGTTTGCAAATGCTTATCGAATCGGCATATTATCTCACTACCAAGGTCCGGAAACATTAGAAATCATTGAGGCCTACAAAAAAAAGCTAGAGGCTTTAGGATACGAATGCGAAGTGCTGATGTATATCGATAAAAAAGAAGGCGACGCAAGCGTTTACCTACCTAATTTCAATGCCAGCGAACTCGAACGAAGAAGTCAGCTCCCGTATGGATTACGCACCGACCGATTCGCCACTAAGAAATTTGACATTCTGATGAATTTGTATATCAACAATTGCCCTCAATTATTATTTCTTTCGTGGGTTTCTGAAGCACGCTGTCGAGTGGCGCCCCTGCTCGAGCATTGCAAACATTGCTCAGACTTACTAATCCCCATAAAACCCGAAGAAGGCATAGAAGGACTTATTCAACAAATAAACACCACCTTACAAATAAAACCCTATGAGCGCAAACCGATTTAAAGGAACCGGAGTAGCCCTAATCACTCCTTTCAAAGCAGATAAATCTATAGATTTTCATGCCCTAGAAAACCTTGTAGATTTTGTGATAGCCGGTGGTGTAGATTATTTGGTTGCCTTAGGAACAACAGCCGAAACCCCTACCCTAAGTGAGGCCGAAAAACAAGATATCCTAATCAATATTATCGAAAAAAATCAGCAGCGAGTTCCTGTTATTTGTGGCATTGGCGGTAACAATACCCAAGAGATACTACAACGGCTAGAAAGCTATCCGCTCGAAAAAGTAGATGCGATTCTCAGCGTAACCCCTTACTACAACAAACCCTCTCAAGCAGGTTTATTGGCCCATTATCAGGCCATCAGTAAACATACCCCCAAGCCCATCATATTATACAATGTACCTGGAAGGACCGGCTGCAATATGCTACCCGATACTACCCTTAATATTGCTGCAGAATGCGAACAGGTAATTGGCATTAAAGAGGCAAGCGGCAATATGGTGCAATGTATGGAGTTAGTAAAAAAACGTCCTAAACATTTTACCTTGCTCAGTGGCGACGACAACCTCGTTCTACCCCAAATTGCCTGCGGTTTTGACGGCGTGATTTCAGTAGCTGCTAATTGCTTTCCTACGCTCTTCACCGATATGGTTAAGCACTCGTTGAGCCATGCATTTACGCATGCACAAAAATTACATTACCAGCTACTTGATGGTGTTGACCTATTGTTTGCAGAAGGGAATCCTGCCGGTGTAAAAGCAGTCCTTTCTGCATTAGGAATGATTGAAAATGAATTGCGATTACCGATGACGCCGGTGAGCTATGCAACACAAGAAAAAATCAAACAATTCTTGAAGGTCTTGCATGACTAATATCGTGTTTTACGATGGCGATTGTGCCTTCTGCTCTGCCTCTGTTCGCTTTATCCAAAAACGACTATTGCGCCCATACGATATGCAGTTTGTATCGCAACACGGCCCTGATGCACAAGCATTTCTGCAACCTTATTTTCCGAACGAAATCCCGAAGACTAGCTTGCTGTTTTTGTCGAACACGACTTTGTATGCAGAATCTGATGCCGTATTGCAGATTGCCAAATACCTGCAATATCCTTGGAGACTTGCTCACGACTTTCGATTCATTCCTCGGGGGATTCGCGATTTGATGTATCGATTTATCGCTAAACACCGTCATCAACTTTGGTCATCTCAAGAGACTTGTGTCTTACCCGATCATCAAAAAAAATTCGAATGAGGTATTTATTTTTCGTGATAAGCGTTTTTTGTCTGACATGGATGAATAGCCATACAGCGCAGGCACAGTCGTTCGTTAACCGACGAGCCAATTATTTTGAAACATTTGTAGAGGTAAATGAACCCATAGACAGCTTGCTGATTCATAAAAGTAAACGAGAGATGATTGCCTTTCATACCGGTAAAAAAGTAAAGCGATATATCATTTCTTTGGGGATGACGCCCGAAGGAAAAAAAGAAGTAGAAGGGGATATGAAAACACCCGAAGGACTATACACCATTTTTACCCGCGATAGCTTGAGTGCCTATCATAAAAATCTAGGTATATCCTATCCTAATGCAGCCGATTCGCTTCATGCACTTGACCTGCAAAAGTCGCCGGGTGGTGATATTAAAATTCATGGATTCCCGAACGACCATGCTAAATATCAAGAAAAGGAATTCTTGAATACCGATTGGACCTTAGGTTGTATTTCAGTGTCGGACTTCGAGATTGACGAACTCTTTCGATGGGTAATTCCAAACTGCCCAATCCTCATTTTACCCTAACTAGAGTTCGATAGATTGTCCTTCGATGGCTAATTCAACCTCATGAAATTCTTGTCTTGCCTCCTCCAAAAAAGGTGATAAGTCTTTGTATTTTGATGAAAAATGTCCCAACCATAATCTCTTTACACCGGCTAAGCGCGCTATTTCTCCGGCCTCTTTCGCTGTAGCATGCATACGCAACTGCGCCTTTTCTTTTGACGCTTCGAGATAGGTAGACTCATGATACAATACATCAACCCCCTTGATATCGTCGACTATTTCTGGGGCATACCGAGTATCGGCACAAAAGGCGTATCGTTTTTCGGGCAAGCCAGGTTCCGTTACCCATTCATTTTTTACCACATCCCCTGTTCTGCTAATATAATCGTCGCCAGCAGTAAGCTTAGGATAATAATATTTTGGCACCTCATATTCTTGCACTTTGGCCGGATTTAGCACCCGTTTGCGCTTTCGCTCTGTAAAAAGAAATCCCAAGGTGGGAATACTATGATAAACCGGGAAACAGGCAACCGCATATTTCTCTTCATCGAGTAATAAGCCGCGCATTCCTTCTTCTAATAGATGATAATGTATCAGAAATCCTGTATCCCAATCGAGTTGACAATCTATGGCATGTTTCACCGAGGCCGGACAATACACATACAAGGGCGCTGTTCGTCCTAATAAGGCCAAACTACTAATAAACCCGATTAAACCAAAATAGTGATCGCCATGGGCATGACTGATGAAAATATGATGAATGCGGGCACTCCGAACCGCAAATTGCTGCATTCTCATTTGCGTACCTTCTCCACAATCCATCAGCATGAGTTGTCCGCCTAACTCTATGACTTGCGCCGTAGGAAATCGACCGTATGCGGGTAATGCAGAATTGTTGCCTAGGATGGTAATTTTCATGAGGATGACTATGGCCCTTACGCTTCGGCTTGTTTGCCTTTCACCTTAAAACTAAAGTACTGCTGTGTAAAATAACTATATACAGCCACTAGCGCTGTTGTTAGGGCTTTCGACGGCGTGGCATACCAACCCAGGGCATCAACAAACACTTTTAAAAACAAGTAGTTTAAGCCTATACAACTAAGCACCGTTAAGCCATACCGGAATAATTGCACCCTACCCCTTAATGCCGAGGTGGTGAATACTACATACTTACTTAAAAAGAAACCCATCGGAAAACTCAACGTAAATGAAACGATGAAAGCTGCTATATGCGCGCCAATTTCGATATCACCGACCGGTACCGGTTGTTTGTGAAACACAAAATTATAGGTCACAAAATAGACGGTCAAATCGAGCATAGCCGTCGTTCCTCCACAAGCCAAATACTTAAAGGTTTGAAGGGGAATAAATGTAAAAAAATCGAAGTAGAAAAACTCAATAAAAGAATGAATGTATTTTCTCACAGCCTGAACGCGAAAAAATATTATTCGAATGGAACAAAGTGATACTCGTGAGTGTTGTCGGTAGAACGCAACCACATTTGCTTTTCGTATAATTTCAAGATGCTGTAGTTATTGGTACTATCGATATTTCCAGAAAAGTTTTTTGTGGTAACCGAAATCTTTCTGTCATTATCATATAAAGTCCATGTCCCTTGCAAATTACGCGCTTCTAAGGTTACCGGATCGATAATGGTTTGGATATACTTACCATCACGATAGAAATAATGCTTTTGCTTGGCATAATAAGGATCGAGAGATACCTCTACCCCATTAACTTGCGCACTTTCATAACGCCAATTATTGGTTACCCGTGCTTTTTTAGTTCTGAAACTAATATTCGGACCTTCTTCGTATTTACGGCAGGCGCTAAACCCAGACAGTAAAGTAACCCCCAACAAACAAGCAATGGCAAATCGTTTCATATAGTACTCTTATCGAGCCACTAAGATAATCAAATTTCTAAATTAGCATCCGAAAACAGAAAATTATTCGCTTTCCAACACCCAATTCAACCTAACGATAGTTTTTTCGATTGCGCCAGGCATCAGGTTGATGATTAATTGGCTCGGGAACAGTGGTACTCTGCTTGTAAAAAAGACTAGCCATCACAGCCGCCAGCTCTAGCTCATCGGCAGAGGCCCTTTCTAGTAATTCCGGACGATAATATTTTTCAATAAAGTGAGTATCAAATTTGCCTTCTACAAAAGCTGGCTGCCGAATGGCCCAGCGACCAAAGGGCAATGTTGTTTCGATACCATT
Organism: Chitinophagaceae bacterium; assembly: GCA_040375635.1. Taxonomy (GTDB): domain Bacteria; phylum Bacteroidota; class Bacteroidia; order Chitinophagales; family Chitinophagaceae; genus OLB11. The sequence continues at coordinate 11,840 of JBEISB010000038.1, forward strand.
GATTCGAAACTCGCCAATGGCTTTCTCCAATCTATCGATAGCTTCCGATCGATCAGCCCCCCAAGCGACTAGCTTACCAATCATAGGATCATAATAAATCGGAATATCCATCCCCTCCTCGTACCCATCATCTACACGAATGCCAGGACCTTCTGGACGACGGTAAACATCGAGCGTACCTGTATCGGGTAAAAATTGATTTAATGGATCTTCGGCACATACACGCAATTCAATCGCATGACCATTAATGTTCAAATCATCTTGTGTAAAACTAAGGGGCTTACCTTCTGCTACCCGAATTTGTTCTTTCACCAAATCGATACCGGTAATCATTTCGGTAACACAATGCTCTACTTGTAAACGAGTATTCATTTCCAAGAAATAGAAGTTCAAATCATCATCCACCAAAAACTCAACAGTACCTGCTCCGTGATAAGTACAGGCTTTGGCTACATTTACTGCACTCTCCCCCATGGCTTTACGCACGGCGGGGGTAAGACAAGACGAAGGCGCTTCTTCAATCAATTTCTGGTGACGGCGTTGTATCGAACATTCTCTTTCGAACAGATATACATAATGACCATGCTTATCACCGAAGATCTGGATTTCGATGTGTTTCGGAGATCCAACATACTTCTCAATAAATACGCTATCATCGTTAAAGGAGTTCAAGGCCTCGCTCTTTGCCATATTCATTTGTTCTTCGAGCTCCGACTCGGCACGAACAATGCGCATTCCCTTTCCGCCCCCACCGGCACTTGCTTTAATCAACAGCGGAAAACCCGTGTGTTTGGCTATTTCTTTGGCTTCGGCCAAATCTTGCAAAGGTGTATCAGTGCCCGGAACCATAGGTACATTAAATTTTTTAGCCGCTTGCTTGGCGCCAATTTTACTACCCATGGTTTCGATAGAAGAAGCAGTAGGCCCGATAAATAGGAGGCCTGCATCAGTAACCGCCTGACTAAAACCCGCGTTCTCACTTAAAAAACCGTAACCGGGATGTATCCCATCAGCCCCGCATTCTTTGGCTACCGCAATGATTTTATCGCCTAACAAATAGGATTGAGCGGAAGGGGCGGGACCGATACAATAAGCCTCATCAGCAAAACGAACAAAAGGCATATGACTATCAGCCTCACTATATACGGCAACAGTTTGTATCCCCATTTCTCGTATCGAGCGCATGATACGTAAGGCGATTTCACCACGATTGGCAACCAGAATTTTTTTCATATTCTATCTTAAAGGAAAGCGAAGATAGAATAGATACCGAGAAAGCAAACAAAATTACCCGGCTTGTTCCGTCTTAGAAATTGAAGAGGTAATAACGAATTCCGAAGGTGAGTCCAAGACAGAAGGGATGGGTAGCTGGACGACTAAAACTAGCCTTATCATTTTGCATGTACTTAGCGTAATTCCCCCATACATGTCCCACCCTGCGTGGCTCAACAGAACCTTCTGTAGGGGTAAAAGTAACTTCGTCGGTATTTTCTGAAGAGGATACTTGATATTCGACTTTTGTTTGAAAAAACCACTCTGCGTTATCAGTGTAACGCTTCGACATCCCTAAACCCATAATAGCGCCCCATGCATGACGTTGATAGGGCCTTTCGCTCATCGTAGATTTATAAATTTTACTATCATTAGCCAATTGCGTTTCTATTTCTTCGCCTTTAATATTGATAGTTTTATCGGGAGAAAAACTATTATGCGTATAGTCCCAAGTAGCCTTATCGGAGAATCCAGTATTATAACTGTAAAACACACCTACACTATAAAAAGCTTTACGCGGTTTATCATTACGCGTTTGCATACTAATGACTATCGGAATTTTTACAAAACTCATCTTCGTGGTTGCCGAAAAATCAACAATATCTCCGGCAATCGAATCTTTACTGCCGTAATTTTGATTACAACTTCCAAAAGAAATTCCCGAGCTAATAGAAATGCCATTTAACCAACGGTACCCAAAATCAAAACCACCACTAACGCCAAAAGTCATTTTATATTTCTGTACACTATCGGCAGCAAAATCTTTTGCGTTATACAAGTTCGCTTTATAGGCAAATACATTTCCGCCAACAAAAGGTCCATAATGCTCTATCTGTGCTTTTGATAATAAGGAAAATGCCATCAAAGCTAAAAAGGGAATCCATATCTTTTTCATACGCTAAATGTAAGTC
>JBEISB010000008.1:0-31550 GCA_040375635.1 Chitinophagaceae bacterium
CGAAAGCCCATTAGCACTTTACCACAATCAAACGAACTACCGGTTAATTTTTTGGCGGCCTGTTTTAATAATACATCAGCCACTTATAAATTTTATTGGTTTTTGGCTATTTTAGAAATGGCAGAAAAAGGTAAACTCAATCCTACTAAAAGAGAGTTGTTTGCAAGTATGATTTCAAATGCATGGTTTACTGTAAATTATTTTCATGTATCGTTTGGCAAGCAAGATTTAATTCAAGAGGCTGTTCATGCCATCAAATTACTAGAAGGAATTTCTATTGATGAAAAACAAGAAATCATTTCAAAAAGACTGATTGCCTCCGAACAAATTGAAACCTATAAAAAATTGCATCATTTTGATAAACAGGTCCCACATTGGTTTTTGAGTCCTTGGTTTCCGAAGCTTCTCAATGAAACAGATGGGCAACGTAGAAATAGAATCTATATTCAGTCGCAGTCTTTTCAGAACAATTGTCTATATGCCTTGTTTGATGAGCATATAGAAATTAATTCAGACTGGTGGGAGTATTTACATTTTAATACTGCTGTGCTCAAAGAATTTTGTTATTGGAATTTGGCTCTTTTTCTGCAAGCTAAGAATCCTAATGTACCTGATATACCAAACAAAGTAATTAAGCCGGCATTACGAAATAGCTTACAGCTTCAAAGGACAAAATATTGGGATATTGTCTTTCAAGAATTAGGTGATATGGATTGTATTTACACAAATACAAAACTCAACAGTAAGAACTATGCCGTGGAGCATTTTATTCCGTACAATTTTGTTGCGCACGACCTCATTTGGAATTTAATTCCTGCTAGTAAAAGTTTCAATAGTACCAAGAGTGATAAGATACCCTCACTCGAAAAATACTTTGATGCGTTTTATCAATTACAGTATCAAGCCATTGAAGTCATTCAACATAAAGAACCAAAGAACAAATTTCTCCAAGACTATCTTACCATATTTCCTGATGCAGACAATTATGCATTTGCATTGCTTGAGAACAAATCAAAATTCAAGGAACAATTTCAACCATTAGTAACAATAGCCTTGAATAATGGTTTTGAAATGTTGACTGTTTAATCATCCAATATATAAACTAAAGTCATATGAATAGTTGTCCTTTTTGCAGCAATGAAATCATGCTACGAAAGATTGCTGAAAATAATTCTGCTATAGCCATTTATGATAAATATCCCGTGAATGAAGGTCACGCCCTTATCATTCCCAAACGACATGTTTCTAATTATTTTGATTTGGACAAAGAAGAACAATCTGATTGCTGGCAACTACTCAATGAAGTAAAAGATAATGTAGATTCTATTTATCAACCGCAAGGATATAATGTCGGTATTAATATTGGTGAGGTGAGTGGGCAAACGGTTATGCATGTTCATATTCATTGTATTCCAAGATATACGGGTGATCAAATCGATCCAAGGGGTGGAGTACGCGGTGTAATACCTGAGAAGAAGTTATATTGAAAGACTTCGAAATAGTTAATATCGTTACTTTTGCCCTATGTCGCTCAGACTGAAACCATTTTTTGCTGCCACTCTTCTTTGTCTGTTTATGGTGTATATCACCCCCAAAGAGGTATGGCATTTATTGGCTTCTCATCACGATACTACCCATAAGGCTACTGCTCATACCCAGTATCCATTAACCTTAAGTGCCGCCCATCATCATTGCGAATTGATGAAGGCCGATCAGCATTTTAATGCACACAATATTTCCCTTCTCGATATTAATATTAGCCCCCTGCCTATTACTTGGTATCAAAAACCTATAGTCCCATACCAAGTCCTCATTCTTTCGGAGGGCATTAGCGGCAGCGGCTTACGAGCCCCACCTATTGTTTGTTGATCTTTTTTCTCCTACGCGAGAAACGAAACTTCTTCTTCAAACGCAATCAAACTTTTTATGTTCATTCGTATTTTTTGCATGGCCATAGGGCTATGTCTATTCAATAGCTACCTGCTTAGCGCACAATCTATTTTACAAGGAAAAATCACCGATCAAAAAACAGGGGTAAGTCTTACCGGTGTTAGTATTTACGTACCCGACCTCACCCTTGGCACCCTCAGTAATGCCGAAGGACATTATTTAATCGATAAACTACCGGCTCGTAAACTTTTGGTACAGGTAAGCTATATCGGGTATCAAACCCAAGTGTTTAGCATCGACCTTCACAAAAATCAAATCGTCGATGTACAACTCCACGAGTCGGTAAAAGAAATGCACGATGTGGTAGTTACCGGTCTGTCTAAGGCTACCGAACGCAACCGCACACCTACATCTATCAGCAGCTTATCGTATGCCACCTTGCTGCAAAATGGCGGCACTAATATTATAGACGCTATCGCCAAACAACCCGGCATCTCGCAAATCACCACCGGCTCGGGTATCTCTAAACCTGTAATACGCGGACTAGGTTTTAACCGCGTAGTGGTGGTAAACGATGGTATCCGACAAGAAGGTCAACAATGGGGAGATGAACACGGACTCGAAATTGATGAGTTTACGATTCATCATGTAGAAATTTTAAAAGGCCCTGCCAGCTTAGCCTACGGAAGCGATGCCCTAGCCGGCGTTATTAATCTGCTCTCGTTTCCTAGTCTGCCCGAAGGTACCCTTAGCGGTCAACTCATTACCAATTACCAAAGTAATAATGGACTTCTTGCTGGCTCTATAAACATGGGTGGCCGTAAAAAAGGCATTAGCTGGGACCTTCGCTATTCGCAGAAAGAAAATCATAGTTATAAAAATGCCACCGATGGATATGTATTGAATACGGCCAATCGCGAAAAAAGCATGCGCGCCCAAGTGGGTATTAACCGAACTTGGGGGGTGGCAAAACTCGGCCTCAGCATCTTCTCGCAGCAAGCGGGCATTTCAGAAGGCACCCGCGATTCGACAACCGGGCAGTTTACAAAAGAAGTTGCCGTAAACGATAGCACACAAACAGCCCTAGCCTCTACCCACGATTTTTATTCGTATCGAGCGCAAATCCCCTATCAAAATATCAATCACTATAAGATGTTTTGTAACCTCAGTCGATTTATTCGCAGCAACTCCCTAAAAGTAAATTTGGCCTGTCAACAAAATCGCCGTCAAGAATATGCCGATGTAATGCAACCCAACAACTACGGTTTGTATTTTTTACTCAATACCTTACATTACGATATTCGTTACGAATGGGCCGAAAAAAAACATTGGAACGTTTCGGGCGGTATAAGCGGTATGTATCAGGTATCGCAAAATAAAGGGAGCGAATTTTTAGTGCCTGCCTATCAGCTTTTTGATGCCGGTGGATTTATTATGGCACGCAAACAATGGAAAAAATTAGACCTAAGCGGAGGCATTCGCATCGACCAACGACATCTGAATGCCTTGCCTCTCTGGCTCGATAGCAATGGGGTGAAAGCTCAGGCTCAATCGGCTGGCGCTACCGAACGCTTTCAACCTATCAATCGCGTATGGTACGGACATTCAGCCAGCATCGGTATCGCCTATCAGTTTTCGGAAAAGGTGTATAGCAAATTCAATATCTCCAATGGATTTCGCGCACCTAATATTGCAGAGGTTGGCTCTAATGGTGTGCACGAAGGCACCTTACGTTACGAAAGTGGCAATGCCCTATTAACTCCCGAAAAGAGTGTTGAGGTCGATTATACATTTGGTGTACAAAGCAATCATGTGAGTTTCGAGCTCAATCTTTTTAGTAATCAAATCAGTCATTATACCTATCTCCGTAAAGTGCTTAGCGCTTCGGGTAATGATTCGTTACGCGAGCAATTACCGGTATTTACTTATAAGCAAGGCGATGCAAATTTAACAGGGGGAGAATTGCGTTTCGATTTACATCCCCATCCTATAGATTGGTTACATTTCGAAAATTCGTTTGCCTGTGTATTTGCCCGTCAATACAAAGTCCCCGACTCCTTACAGTATCTACCACAAATCCCGCCTGCTCGTTGGCGCTGCGAACTCAAGGGCGAATCAAAACAATGGAGCAATTCATGGAAACAAGCATATATCAGTATTGCCTTCGAACAGTATTTTGCTCAGCGTCGAGTGATGTATGCTTATGGCACCGAAACATCTACCAACGCGTATTCGTTATGGCATCTGGGTATGGGCATTTCGTATTGTCGTAAATCAACAACTAGGTGTCAGTTTTTATTGCAGATCAATAACCTTAGCAATCGTGTGTATCAAGATCATCTCAATCGATTAAAATATGCAGATACCAATCTCCTCACCGGCAGACAGGGTATTAGCAATATGGGACGTAACGTTTCTCTAAAATGTATAGTTCCGTTTACGTTGAGAGAGAAGGGGTAGATTGATTGTTTTTTAATTGCACAGGGGTATTGGTGGTAATGATTCTGATTTCGTTTTTAAGTTTGTTCTCAAGCTTTTATCTTGATACAAAAGCTTGGCAGACAATTATAACATAGGGGGATTGGCGGTAATGAGTTTGTTTACGTTTACTCATTTTGTTCTCAAGCTTTTGTCTTGATACAAAAGCTTGGCAAAAAATCAAGGCTGATGAAAAAAAGCTAAAAAGATATCATTCGGCTACCCTTTCTAAAACTCGCCCCACGCTATGGCCATGTTGGCTCAAACAATAGAAAGGGTTGCGCCTCATTTCAATCTTTTCTTAACGCTATTTTTCATAGGCCGTAGTTCTAAGAAGAATGGTACTTGTAGTCTTCGCTCTCCTTCTCACTCTGTCTCTCGGGATGGCGTTCTGAGAATGATTGGTAGTAATGAGTTTGTTTGTAGTTTCTGATATTGTTCTCAAGCTTTTGTCTTGATACAAAAGCTTGCCAAAAAATCAAGGCTGATGAAAAAAAGCTAAAAAGATATCATTCGGCTACCCTTTCTAAAACTCGCCCCACGCTATGGCTATGATGGCTCAAACAATAGAAAGGGTTGCGCCTCATTTCAATCTTTTCTTAACGCTATTTTTCATAGGCCGACTTCTGATTACGATTTGTGGGAGTGATTTTATTTTCGTTTTTTAAATGGCAAAATACTGTTAGTCCTCTTCGCTCTCATTCTCATTCTGTCTCTCGGGATGGCGTTCTGAGAATGATTGGTAGTAATGAGTTTGTTTACGTTTACTCATTTTGTTCTCAAGCTTTTGTCTTGATACAAAAGCTTGGCAAAAAATCAAGGCTCATGAAAAAAAGCTAAAAAGATATCATTCGGCTACCCTTTCTAAAACTCGCCCCATGCTATGGCCATGTTGGCTCAAACAATAGAAAGGGTCGCGCCTCATTTCAATCTTTTCTTAACGCTATTTTTCATAGGCCGCCTACTAACTAGGTTAGCACCCTTCACTATCATTCTCACACCAATAAGAAAGCCGCTTCTTTCGAAACGGCTTTCAGATATTGGAGGGGGTTATTGCCTTATTTTTTCACCATGGCTTTGAGCACACTCTCATTTAATTTTACAGGATACTGTGCTTCGAGGCCTTTAATCCATTCTTTCTCTAAATATTCTTGATACTCAGAAACCACATAACCGCGGGCTTCGGCTAAGGTTTTTTGGGTTGGGGTATCAAATACTTCATTCACCTTAATGATGGTATAAGAACCATCATCGTTTTTATAATAGGGAACTATTTTGCCGGCTACATATTGTAAGTTAGCTGGGAATCGTGTTTTTTCGAACTTACCACTTTCTACACTTACTTTATTTTGGGTACCATCGCCATTGGCTGCCTTCACAATTTCTTCGGTACTTTTTAGTTCGGTATTCTGTAAGGCCTTTACTGTTTCTTTTGCATAGCTTTCATCTACTGCCTTATAAACATCGGCTTTGATAGCAGGCTGCCACATATATTTTGTCTTGTTTTGATTGTAGAACTTTTCGAGTCCTGACGTATCTGTTGAAGCTTTAGTCCACACCATTCTGTCGGTAAGTTCAAACAACATAATCCCATCGCTGTATTCGGTAATCAGGTTACGGTATTCTTCGTTTTCATCAATGAGTCGGTTCTCTTGATAATCCATCAATACCTTCTCCGAATAATTTTTAAATAAGGTACGTAAAGTATTTTCTTTTTGTCCGTAGATTTTACCTTTCGTATACGTTTCGATATAGTGTGCAAAATCGCTCTGGTTAAAAGTAACACCTGTCATGTCAAACAGAGGCTTACCCATTCGCTCGTAATCATCGCCTTTAAAACTTCCATTGCGTACTGTAGAGTCGGGAATGGCTTTGAGTAATTCACTCAAGTTTTCGGGATACTCGTGATAGTGTACCTTAGCTTTAATTCTTTCGGTAAACAATTGACGTGCTGTTTCGATACGACCATCTTTTTCGACCCGCTTGGTGATTTCTGTCTTCATAGAATCGAAGGGACGTAAAGGCAATTTTTTAATTAGCTTGATGATATGATAACCATAATCGGTTTTGATCGGACTGCTGAGTTGTCCCGGAGTTTGTAAAGCAAAAGCAGCATCTTCGAATTCGGGTACCATAGCCCCAACGCCAAAGGTTGCTAATACCCCTTGACTATTTTTTGAAAACTTGTCATCAGAATATTTAGTCACCAATTCCTCAAAATTGGCTCCATTCTTCAGCATTTGTAATACAGAATCTATACGGGCTTTTGCCGCTAAGTCTGCTTCTTTACCACCGCTTTTTTGTACACCACACATAATTTGCGCCACCTGAATTTCGCCACGGGCTGCTCTTTCGTCGGTTTTTTTAATAAGATGATACCCATAAATAGAATGAACAGGCTTTGAATAAGACCCTAATGGTGTATTAAAGGCAGCAGTCTCAAAAGGATATACAATTTGCAGCGCCGTCATAAACCCAATATCACCTCCATTCGTTGCCGATTGCTTGTCTTCACTATATTTCTGCGCCAGCGTGGCAAAATCGGCACCCGCTTGCAAGGCTTTGTAGAGACTATCAATTTTATTAAAAGCAGCCAAGGTATCGTCGCTACCTCTTGGAACACTGATGAGGATATGAGAAACACGAACATCTTTCTTCATCCTATCATAAGCCTCTTTCACTAACTTGTCGGTTACTTCTTTATCGGTTAAATAAGTTTTTGATAATTGCTTTTTGTATCCGCCTAACTCACCTTGTATATTTGGTAAGGTGTCTAAATGCATTTTCTCGGCTTCGGCTACCTTCATTTTAAAACGACTGTATAAGGTAACATATTCGCGCAGCGCCTTTTCGCTGAAATCGGGTTTTTGGTTGTTGATGTTTTTCGTATACATTCTCAAAAACTCCTTCTTTCCAACCGGATCGCCTGCATAGGTGAAAAGAACAGGATCGGTGGGGGCCGATTTAGGGGTTACCGGTTTCGGCTGACTGTTCCCATGTATGGGCATAAGCGCTGCACAAGCAAAGCTTAGCGTTACAAATAGTCTTTTCATACTTCGTTATGATTTATTTTTTTGTATTATTTTCTTTTTTCTTCTTTTCGAGCCACTCAATTAAGCCAACCAAATTGCTATGATCTATACGTTTACCCCGAATAATTTTCTGGTCGTCGAGTAGATACATAGTCGGTGTGCTGTACACATCGTAAAACGAACGGAAATTGCTGGTATGGTTAGGATCATGAACATGGATCCATCCTTCACCCAAATTATGCTCGTTTACATAATTCTTCCATTTTTCGGTTTCATTATCGGCCTCTACCGCATAAATCGTTACCCCATATTTTTTGAGGGCGGCATGATAGAGAGAATCAAATTGTGGCATTTCTTTTTGACAATGTCCGCAGGTTGGCGACCAGAAAATCACAACCGTATAATTTGACTTTACAGAATACAGCGGAATCACTTTAGCGTCGGTACTATCTACTAAGCGCATATCCATAGCCGGACGACCAATCATATTGGGTGCAATTTTTTGTCCGCGATCGATATACTTAGCCAACTGCGCCGAATCTACCCAAGTGGCCTTTCCGCGCATATAATAATTTTCAACCAGGTAAACGAAAGCCTCATCTAGCCCCATGATTTTGCTGGTTTCGGTCCAACGGGTTAAATACCACAACGTATATTTAAATATCTCTTCGTGTCCTTCTGTTACTCGTAATAACGAATCGCATTCTCTAATCACCGAATCGGGTACCGGAACCACGAGCTTACTCATATAATCATCTAGTTTACGTTCGTAGAGTGGGGTATAAATCAAGCGATCATCCTTCAAATCAAACTTATCCCAATAATGTGTTTTGTAAAAGATGCGCGGATAAGTAGAATCTTTTTTACCATCGGGTAGGAGAGGGAGTTCTGTAGGTATTTCGGGTTCTTCTACCGCATTAAAGATTTTTGCTAAAAAGCTCTTGGATTTTTTTTCTACAAATGCCTGTCGATACGCCGAAAGCTCTTTCCCTTTTTCTCTCATGCGCTCACGAATCAGGGTAGAGTCTTTTTTGGTTTTAGCATTCGATAAATCTCCGTCTAACTTTTGATACGATTTTCCATAATCAACCAAGTAGAGCTGGTATTCGTAGAAATCAGCATTTTCTGTTGGACCTGTAAATTTTGCCGTCTTGTAGATATCTGCTTTCGCAACCTCTATCGAAAAATTATCGCCGTTTTGCAATATCAACTCCATGCTCATAGATTTGTCGGCAAAGAGAATCATGTAAATACCGCCAATAATTTTTTTGTCTGATGTAAAGGCGGCTTCTCCATTACTGCTTAAGCGGGCCGAATCGTCTTTAAATACCGTGGTATTTTTTCCGTAATAATGACAGAGGTATACCAAACTATCATGCGCATCTGTGAAGCGCACCTTCACATTATAACCATCTTTCGCAGAGGCAGAAAAACAAAAAGAAATCAGGGCCAATAAGGCGAGAATATATCTGTTCATATAAATGTGTTTAAGGGCTGTCGAAGGTAAAAAAACAAGACGTAGGAATGAAGGGGAGAGTTGTTACATTTGCAGCAGTTTAACATGTGCAGAAGCCTAAAAATAGGCATTTTGGCGCAATGAATAGCATATGGCAAAAAGAAAAAAATTTGTACTCGAACAGCTACCTATAGAACGATATGCGGCTGAAGGCAAGTGTATTGCTCGACAAAATGATAAGGTGATTTTTGTAGAAGGGGCAGTACCCGGCGATGTGGCCGATGTTTTTGTCTATAAAAACAAAAAAGACTGGGCAGAAGCTAAGGTAAATAAGATCGTCTCTTTTTCGGAGAATCGGATAGAACCTTTTTGTCATCATTTTGGTACATGTGGCGGTTGCAAATGGCAAATGCTTGCTTATCCGCTGCAATTACAATACAAAGAACAACAAGTAAAAGAACAACTGAGTCGTATTGGCAAGGTTGACGTAGAATGTTTTTTACCGATTGTCGGCTGTGCCGAAACCCGCTTGTACCGTAATAAACTTGAGTTTACTTTCTCTAACAAGCAATATCTCGACCGTAATCGCTTACAGACAGGCGAAAGTTTCGATAAAAATGTGGTTGGCTTTCATGCGCCCGGATTGTTTGACAAGGTAATTGATATCGATACCTGTTACCTGCAAGCCGAGCCTACCAATGCCATTCGCAACTTTATCCGTGAATATGCCTACCAACATGAGTATACATTTTATGATATTCGGATGCATACCGGATTCTTACGTACCCTGATGATCCGGGTAACTACACAGAATCAAACCCTAGTAAACCTGGTGGTTGCTGAACCCGACCTCGAAAAAATTCATACTTTATTGCAGGCTGTACAAGATAAGTTTCCTGAAATTACTTCGCTAAACTATACCATCAATACAAAGTTGAATGATACTATCTATGACCAGGAAGTGGTTTGCTACAACGGACAAGCCTATATTGATGAAAAGCTAGGCGAATTTAGTTTTCGGATTAGTCCTAAGTCGTTTTTTCAGACCAATAGCCGACAAGCCGAAGTATTGTATGATATTGTAAAAGAGATGGCAGCCTGTACCGGTACAGAGGTCTTGTATGATTTGTATTGTGGAACTGGCAGCATTGGTATTTATCTCTCTAAACAAGTTCAAAAACTAATTGGCGTAGAAACGGTAGAAGATGCGGTTAGCGATGCCCGCATCAATGCCTCTGTGAACGGGATTTCAAATACGGAATTTTTTGCCGGCGATGTGATTAAAGTCTGTACCGACGATTTTTTTGCAAAGCATGGTCGCCCGGATATCGTGATTATCGATCCGCCCAGAGCTGGTTGTCATGAGCAATTGCTGCATAAACTAATCAGCATAGCAGCGCCCCGTATCGTATATGTGAGCTGTAATCCGGCCACACAAGCCCGAGATTTAGCCGTATTAAGTCAGGTTTATCATATCAAAAAATCGCAGGCAGTAGATATGTTTCCGCATACGCATCACATAGAAAATGTTGTTTTACTAGAAAGAAAATAACATGGAATGGATTTATAATATGCAGGCTCGCTTGCTTACTGATTTACCCGGTTGGCTGGCCCAGTCGAAAATGGCACCACCGATACGCACTGCCAATATGCCTATACCCGAAAATGTGCGCTTAGGAGGGGTAATGATATTGCTAATGGAACACGAAGGCAAGTGGCATACCGTACTGATACGCCGCACTGAAGATGGACATACACATAGCGGACAAATTAGTTTTCCGGGTGGAAAAAAAGATAGGCAAGATGAGCACCTCACAGCCACTGCCCTTCGCGAATGCGATGAAGAAATTGGTGTACCGGCAAGTGCCGTTGAAATTATCGGTAATTTAAGTCCACTATATATTCCGCCTAGTAATTTTCTAGTTACCCCCACGGTAGCATGGTTAAAAACACCGTGGCGGTTTCGACCTTCTGAACGCGAAGTACAAGAAATTATTCAAGTGCCCTTAGACTTATTGTTTGACCCCGCTATTAAAAAAGTAAAAGAAGTAAAACGCTCTGATCTAAAAAATATAGGTATGCATACCCCAGTATATGCACTCGATAAAGATATCATGATTTGGGGCGCTACCGCAATGATCATTGCTGAACTAGAAAGCCTATTAATAGAAGAAGATTTGGGCTTTACCTTCACCGTCAATAAATCAATTATTAAATAACCCAGAATATGTTTGCAGTAATTAGTGGCGCATCCAAAGGAATTGGTTTAGCCATAGCCAAAAAATTTGTGACGAATGGCTTCGATATCGCCATCTGCTCGCGCAGTCAACATGAAATCGAAAAAGCTGCCACAGAATTGCAGGCGCTTCGTAAAGAGGCCCGCATCATAGCGTATGTCTGCGATTTACAACACAAAGAGCAAGCCCAAGCTTTTGGAAAAGTAGCATTGGATGCTTGCAGCCGAATTGATGTACTCATTAATAATGCCGGCAGCTTTATACCGGGTAATATTGCTGATGAGGCTGATGGTATGTTAGAAAAAATGATGGGTATTAATTTGTACAGTGCCTATCATTTAACACGCAGTGTGATTCACAGCATGAAAAATAACGAATTACAAAAAGGTATACGTGGACATATTTTTAATCTCTCTTCAGTAGCTGCCCTCAAAGCCTATCCGAATGGAGGTTCTTACAGCATCAGCAAATATGCACTGGAAGGATTTTCGAAAAATTTGCGAGAAGAATTGAAAGCCGACTTTATTAAAGTAAGTACGATAAATCCGGGAGCAACCATGAGCGACTCATGGAATGGGAGTGGCATCGATGCCTCACGCATTATGCGAGCCGAAGATATTGCCGATGCGATTTGGATGATGTACTCTTTATCGCCACAAGCCGTTGTGGAAGATATTGTTCTTCGTCCGCAACTCGGCGATGTGTAACAACATGGCAAGTATGAATAGCGTGCAGAAATCAATATTTGTCACCGGATATATAATTTGCTTTTCGTCTGCGTTTCTTTTCCGTTTTTTAAACAATTTAAAAACGAAAACTGTCTATGAAAAATAAGAGGAATATACAAATACTAGTATTCGTAATGCTATGCCTAACCTATGGCGTATTTGTTTCTGCCAAGAAAATAGAAAAAAAAGACAGTGATTTTGTGACCTATATGGTAGATCCAAAAAAGAAAGACATTAGGTTTTATTGGAAAGATGATAAGCATGAACTCTTCAGAAGCTTGCAACAAGTAAACGTATGGCTTGAAAAAAGAAATAAAAAGTTAGAATTTGCCATGAATGGGGGCATGTATAAAGCAGATAATTCACCATTAGGTCTTTATATAGAAAACCAAAAAATCTTATCACCGATTAACAGAAAAACCGGCAAAGGAAATTTTTATATAGCCCCTAACGGCATATTTTACATCACTACCGATAATGTACCCAATATCTGTATGACCAAAAATTTTGATTCGCGAAATACCATTAAATACGCTACGCAATCAGGCCCCATGTTGCTTATTGATGGCCAAATTCACTCTGCCTTTAAAAAAGGTTCTGCTAACGTAAACATTAGAAATGGCGTAGGGATCTTACCTAATCATCAAGTTGTATTTGTAATGTCAAAAAAAGAAGTCAATTTCTTTACCTTTGCTCATTATTTTAAAAGTCTTGGATGCAGCCAAGCATTATATCTTGATGGATTTATATCTAGAACCTATTTGCCTAAAGAGAAATGGGTACAAACAGATGGAAATTTTGGGGTAATTATAGGAGTTACATCAAATGAATAGTGGTTCCTTACCCATTGACATAGGCAAGCGAAACCCCTTAAGACGATTACGCTTTGCTATATGCTTCTTGTCAATTATTGGATTTTTCAATTCTTTTTTCGCTTATAGCCAATCTATTTTCCCAGCTTCATACCGAATTCGTTTCAAGGGTGTATCCAGTAAAAGAGGACCATCCAAATCGGCATAATCCAAGAGGGGTAAAAAGTTCAACATAGCCGCAGTACCTATTTCGGTTTCATTCATATTACCCATCATCACCTTCAAGCCCAAAGCACGTGCCTCTTGAATCATACGCAAGGCAGGCGTGATACCGCTACACTTGGTGAGTTTAATATTAATACCATCGAAAGATTGAGCACAAAGGGCCACATCATTTTCTGATACACAACTTTCGTCGGCAAGGAGGGGAATATCCCCATAACCTAATGCCGTCAATTCTTGCTTTAACAATACCATATCCTGAAAACAATCTTTAGCCAGGGGCTGTTCGATACATTCTATCCGACAAGCTGCTAATTGAGGAACGATATCGAGAGCTTGTGGTAAGGTCCAACCAGCATTAGCATCGATACGAAATTCGGCATTGCTATGCTTTCGTAGGGTTTGTAACACCTGTAAATCTTCGGTTCCACCCACCTTAATTTTATAGATTGGCCATGGATTTTCGTTCATCTTTTGTAAAACCTTATCTACGGTATCCATACCCAAGGTATAATTGGTGAGAGGTAGCTTATCCCATGCTAAGTTCCACAATTGCCAGAGCGGCTTTCGCTTCATCTTGCTAAATAAATCCCAGTAAGCCATATCCAATGCACAAACCAAAAAAGGATCGCTAGGAAAAAGATGATGACAAAAATGCCAGAAACGTTCGGGTTCCGTAAAGGCATACCGCTCGAGCATAGGCGTTTTTTGGATAAGCTTCTCAATCATATCCTCCACACGAACATCATAGTAATGGATCGCCGGGGCTTCGCCAACACCGATTATACCATTCATTTCAATGGCTATCAATAAAGCAGGCTGTGCCGTTTTCATACCATGTGCAGTACGAAAAGGATAGTGAAAGGGTGTTTCTAAGGTTTTATAACGAATACGAAGCATGCTCAAAGGTAAGATTTCAGGCTTTCGAAAGTATGCAACACAAAGGCATACTATATTTGCACCCTTACTTTGACTCGAACACAAAATATTGCCCTGGTTGGTAATCCGAATAGCGGAAAGAGTTCGCTCTTTAATTCTCTTACGGGCCTACATCAAAAGGTTGGTAATTTTCCGGGGGTAACGGTCGATAAAAAAACAGGGAAATGTAATATCAGTCCCGAACTCAGTGCCAATATTATCGACTTGCCCGGCACCTACAGTTTATATCCAAAGAGCGACGATGAAGTGGTAACCTTTGATGTTCTCTTCGACGACGACCCTGCCGTCAAAATTGACATCGTAATTGTAGTGGTTGATGCCTCGAACCTGAAACGAAATCTTCTTTTTTGCTCACAAATCATCGACCTAAAAAAGCCGGTGATTGTTGCCTTAACCATGTTGGATATTGCCAAACAAAAAGGGATTGTTATCGATGTGCAAGGACTATCGCGCGAGCTTGGTACACCCGTAGTAGCCATCAACCCGCGCAATGTAAAAGGCATACAGGAATTAAAGAAGCAGATAGCCCAAAGGGTAGCCTACCATCCCGATACAGCCGCTGCCGATTTTATCGATAACTATGCACTGGCACCGGTAGCCATTGATATCGTACGCAAATACAAACAGGTAAGCAGCGATTTATCGGCCATTCATTTTGCGGCCGTATTCCCGAAATTGAATATTATTTCAGATGATATTAAAACGCATTTACGCAAAGAGTTAGATGATATTGGCTTTGTAAAAACGCGTGTACAGGCCGAAGAAACTTTGCAGCGATATGCGCGTATCAAAAAAATTATGCATGCTTGTGTGGTCGAAAATGATCCACTCAAACGCGAATTGTTTAGTCGCAAGATGGATAGTTTTTTACTCCACCCTTTGTATGGATATGCCTTTCTAATTTTTGTTCTCTTTATTTTATTTCAATCGATTTTTTGGTTGGCCGACTATCCGATGCAGTGGATTGATTTTGGATTTAGTCAACTCAGCGGCTTTCTTAAAACATCCTTACCCGCCTCGTTTTTCAGCGACCTGTTTATCAATGGCATTCTAGCTGGCATCAATGGTATTGTAATCTTCATTCCACAAATCATGATTTTGTTTGGATTGATTACCTTACTCGAAGACAGCGGCTATATGTCGAGGATAAGTTTTTTAACGGACAGACTCATGCGTTCTGTAGGTCTTAACGGAAAGTCGATAATGCCCATGATTAGTGGTATGGCCTGTGCAGTACCGGCTATTATGGCTGCGCGTACCATCGAAAATAAAAAAGAAAAACTCATTACCATTCTCATTACACCCCTTATGAGTTGTAGTGCCCGCTTGCCGGTTTATACGGTACTGGTTTCTATGGTAGTACCCAATCGCTCTATTTTGGGCATCTTTACCATGCAGGGGTTAGCCATGATGGGATTATATCTGTTAGGCTTTTTTATGGCACTGCTCATGGCCAAGGTATTAAGTTGGTTCATTCACATCAAAGAACGCAGTATTTTTTTGATGGAGCTTCCTGTATATCGCATGCCTCAACTCAAAAATATAGGATACACGATGATACAAAAGGCGCGTGTTTTTGTGTTTGATGCCGGGAAAATTATTTTTATCATCTCTATTTTCTTGTGGGGATTATCGGCTTATGGCCCGGGAAAATCGAATCATACTTTCATCGAAAAAAGTAGTCTCGAAAATTCATTTGCCGGTATTAGTGGTAAAGCCATTGAGCCTGTTATTCGTCCTCTCGGGTTCGATTGGAAAATCGGGATTGCCCTCATCACATCGTTTGCTGCTCGCGAAGTATTTGTGGGCACGATGGCCACTTTGTATAGCGTAGAAAACGACGACAATAAAACCCTTAGACAAAAAATGGAATCTGCTACTTTTAGTGATGGCACCAAAGTGTATACTGTCCCTACCGGATTCTCCTTATTACTATTTTACGCCTTTGCCTTGCAATGCATGAGTACCCTGGCAATTGTAAAACGCGAGACCGGCTCGTGGAAATATCCTTTGATGCAGTTTGTAGTGATGGGTTGTTTGGCCTATCTGAGCTCCTTATTGGTATACCAGATTTTTTTGTAAGACTTTATTGTCGTTTCCGTTTTGATGTTTGTATTTTATGAAAATCCAGTCAACCCTAACTTTTGCAAGCGACTCGACAGCGGCAATATGCCAAAATGCTAATCGGCGATAGTTACGTTGCCTTCAAATTTTGCACGACTATTCTTTCGTAAAATATAGTGCCTGCTATCTATCGAATCAAAAAAATGACAAGTATCGATATACTTTCCTTGCCATGAAAAAATATCATATCGACTCTGCTTAATATCTACACAAAAAAAGTAAGGCTGCTGAAATTGTATTTGTTGATACTTAGCGTCAACAACCCACTTTTTGTTTTCAGTAATCAATCCCCATTGTTTACCCTCACGAAACGGAATCAAAATCGGATCGTTGGCAAGCAGGATTCCATAAGCAAATAATCCAAACATCGTCAAAAACAAACGATTCATCGATACACCATAACGTCGAGTAAGATACTTTATCATCTTTTTAAAAATAACTGAGGTAACCGAAATGAATTTTTGAGTTTTTAAATTGTATGCCCAATTGTTCTCTACCACCTAAGGCATAAGCCAAATTAAACAGGCCGCCCTTGGTTTGAAACACCATACCGGTCCCGACACTATAGGGTTTATCGCTAACAGAAATATTTCGATAATTACTTTGTATCCACCCTATATCACTGAAGAGAAAAAAATATGAATCGGGTGACAATAAAAAACGAGGTTCAATACTAGCTACTTCATAATGACTCACAAACAAACTGCCTTCATCAAATCCACGCAGCAAGCGATAGCCACCAATCTGAAATAACTCATTGCGAAAGAGTTTATCATTTCCTGTAGCTAAACCCCCATGATAAAGAGTAGCTAATACCATTCGCTTTGATAAAGGAACAAAATAAGCCGCCTCTGCCCGTATCGAAAATTTATTAGTCTTGAGACGAATGCTATCGTACAAATACGAAAAGTTTTTTTGCGCTACCGGATCATACGTGTTTTCGATACTATTATTTTTTAAGAAGTTCCGTATCGAAGCCGAGGCATTGCACAATACCCGATATCCTTTACGCGGATTGGGTTTGTAATCAACGCGACTTAACGATATCTCTGCACCAAAAGTCTTGTAACGCACATCGGCATTCTCAGGTAAGGCCCGCGTGTATACAAGGTTATTGACATTGATATTAATGAGTCGCGAACTCGATAACTCGTAGTAGCATTTTATCTTGTCGTTTGCCGATAGCATATACAGTAAACCCAATTCTCCATTTACATTTTTTACAGATGTATCGCGCTTGTAAAAATCAAATTTTCCGCTTACCCCTATAGGCGTTTGAAACAAATAAGGCCATTGAAATTCGGCATTATATCGTGGCGATTTATATTGTAAGTTCTGCCAATTAATACTCATCGACTCTCCATGATTTAAGGCATTCATAAATCCGAGTTTAATATCACCTGTCAATAATAACTTACCCGAATTGCTTTGGTTATTGGGTAATAGTCCAATCAATACATCGGCCCTATTGGCATTTTTATTACGCAAATAAATGGTGAGCTTGGTACGCACTGCACTAAATTCTATACGCCAAGGATAGGCTTCTTCGGCAAAAGGTAATTCGCGTAAACGGCGACTGATTTGCTTCACTGCCGATTCGTTGTAAGGATCGCCTTCTTTAATGCCTAAATACTGCATCAAATAATCGCGCGATACATTGCACTCGTCGCCCAGCAATAAGGTGTCGATTCGAATCAGGGGACCTCTTTCGAGATGCAGGGCCGCACTCACATGATCTTCTGTAAACTTTACACTATCGAGGGTAAGCGCCGCAAACGGATAACCATTGTTTTCGAAATAGGTAACTATCTTTTCAAAATAGGGTAATACCTTCTTTACACTGACCGTTTGTTGTCGAAATTTTTTTTCATCAAAACCAATGGGATTTAATACACTCAAGGGCACATTACCCGGCCGAAGTTGGGCCCATCGTACTATCTTACCCAGCTGCACATAAGCCGTCGCATTGCTATCGGTCCAGTATAAAGAATCCACACTGCATAATAAATACCCTTGCGACAACAGATCGTAGCGAGCTTTTACCAAGGCCTCTTTACCTTCGGCAATTCCATGGTACAATAAAGACAGCTGCGTTTTTTGTATAAACGAATCTGCCTCAGGTCCTCGCAATTGTAAACGAAACGATTGAGCACAAACCCGCTGCAGGCTCAAGCTAAAAATTAATATGACAAAAAAACACTTTTTGATGGGTACAGGTTTTAAGCACGCAATTTGTGCCATAATTTCTCTAACAAAGAAAGTACATTTACCCCGATTCTGAATCGACGATCATGGCTGCCTTGTATATACATATTCCGTTTTGCCATAAGGCTTGTACTTATTGTAACTTTCATTTTTCAACTTCCTTGCAACATAAGAACGAACTGATTGAGCAATTATGCAAGGAGATTGAATATCGAAAAGATTATTTGTCGGGACAAGTCTTGCAAAGCATTTATTTTGGTGGCGGTACACCTAGCTTATTGTCTATGCAGGATCTGCATCAAATCCTAGAAACTGTATATCATCATTTTACGGTGATGCCTGAGGCTGAAATTACCCTCGAAGCGAACCCCGACGATTTACACCGCGATAAACTTCGCGACTTACAAGCTGCGGGTATCAACCGACTAAGCCTCGGCATTCAAAGTTTTTTCGACGAAGACCTCTTGTATATGAACCGCTCACATAATGCCTCTCAAGCTTTGCAATGCCTCAATGATATTGCCGCCACGGGCTTCGATTCGTTTAGTGCTGACCTTATTTTTGGCTATCCCTTGCTGAGCGATGATAAATGGCAAAGCAATATCCAAACCTTGCTCGATGCCGGCGCACCGCATATTTCGGGCTATGCTATGACGGTTGAGCCCAAAACAGCCCTAGCCGCTTTTATTAAAAAAAAGCAAGAGCCACCCATCGATTCCTCTCAGGCTGCCCGCCAATTTGAAACACTGATGAGCCAACTCGAAAGCGCGGTTACGAACATTACGAAATCTCGAACTATGCCCTGCCGAAAAAAAGGGCCATACATAATAGTAGCTACTGGAAAGGCGAACCCTATTTAGGCATTGGTCCTTCGGCTCACTCTTTTGATGGAGAAAGCCGGCAATGGAATGTGGCTAATAATGCCCTGTATATCCAATCCTTGCTCGCCAGACAAATTCCCTACGAAAAAGAAATGCTTAGCGATAGCGAAAAATGTAACGAACAAATTATGATTCGCCTGCGCACCATCGAAGGACTAGATACACTAATCGTAAAAGAATTTTTATCGGAGCACGACTTTCATCAATGGATCCAAACGCGCAATCGTTTGCTGCAACAAGACTATCTGCACGCTCAACAAGATCAACTCTTTTTAAGCCGCAAGGGAAAGCTCTTTGCCGACTACGTTGCTGCCGAATTGTTTGTTTAATTTTTTGGGGTCATCGATCTGCAAGCATGTTACAGCAGGGGCGTTGGCACCGTTCAACCCACAGTCTTTTATCATCTCTCCTCCTCATGGTATTTTGATGCCATGTCCTTCGTACTTTTACACCCGTATGAAATCTCTTCTCTTGCTGTTCTTTGGTTGTCTTAGTATTTCGCTGCAGGCCCAAAAGATGTACCTCAGCGAGAAATCCGATTATGTTCGACGTAACGATAGCTACCAAATTTTGAGCAAGTATCAAGGTATGTTTACCATCTACCAAAGACATGCCGGTATCAGTGAGTTGCACTTCTTCGATTCAACAGGCATTCCCGAAAAGGTAAGTAGCTTGTCTTTTTTACCCGATCAACCCGAAGGGCTTTTTTTTGCCAGCAGCTCCAAACAGATCACGGTATTTTTTGTACACAAAGAAAATAAACAACAATATGTTTATGCTTCGCAGTTACAAGCTAATTTCAGTTGGACAAGCCCCATCGTTATCGATAGCTGTTCGACACGCTCTTACCGTATCAGCAGTGGATACCAATTTGTATCAAGTGCCAATCATCAACAAACCTTATTGTATACTCATTGGCTACAAGAGGGGAAAGAAATGCTTCGCTTGTTAGTGGTAGATGACAAGCTACAAACACTTACCCGCATCGAACAAGCCCTACCCGAAACCTCAAATTATCTCTCGTCACAGGCCATCGTATCAAACCAAGGTGATGCGTTTCTGCTTGGGAGTAGCCGCGATTTATCTCTCCCTTCCGAAACCCTTTCGCTCCTCCAAATCTATCACGGTGCCACCGAATATATATCTACCCGAATCGATACGAAAGATCAACCCCTCAATGATATTCATTTAGCCTACAACGAAAACAATCAAGGTCTTGCCTTAGCCGCTTGGTTCCGTCAGGCCCGGTATAGCAGCCCAAAAGGAATTTTTTCGGCATTCTTTCAACCCAGCTCCCGAACGTTTATCAGTCAATCGTTTACCCCGATTCGTTTGCAAATTGGCTCTTCGCGCAGCGACCTCAACGATCTAGAGATTCGTGATATGTATCTCAATACCCATGGCGACATCGAAATCAGTGCCGAAAAGTATTCCGAAACAACCCGCAGCATCAGCACGTTTAGTCCGAATATGAGTGTTGGTCTCATAAACAGCAATATACAAGAAAACGTGCACACGGTAAAAGACTATGCCTATCAAGAAATTGTAGTCTTTCATCTTGCCGGGGATGGATCTTTACTTTGGAACCAACATATTCTCAAAGAGCAGAGTTCTACCGATGACAAAGGACTTTACTCTTCCTTTTGTGTGATGGAAAATAAATGGGGCAAGGCCTTTTTATTCAATGATATCGGTAGTCGACAAAACCGATTTCTGGCTGCCTACCTGTCGGGCAAAGGCGATATCAATGTGCGCGAAGTGCCCTTGCCTGCCGAAACCGACGATTGGAGTTTAATACCCCGCGAAGGACAGCAAGTATCGAGTCGAGAGTTCATCGTCCCCTGTCAATCAAAAAACTATCTTTGCTTCCTCATCATCCGGTATTAAGTTTACGGCGTGTTACGTATCCTGAAGCAAAACGACTTGTTATCCGCCATCACCTTGGTATTGCTATGCTTGCTGCTAAAGGGGCGTTATGTTTGGCATCCCCTGCCTTTGGCGGCCCTGCAAGACTTCGACCGAGGGCTCTTCTTCACCTTAAGGGGGTTACACTCATTTTACGTAAAAAGTCCGGCCTTATATACCGGTTTATCCGTATTGGTTCAATTCGGACTTTCCTTATACATCAACTACATTGTTAATCGCGAGAAATTACAGCATCAAAAATCGTATTTACCCGCCTTTACCTTTCTCTTATACACCTCTTTTGTGCCGATACTCAATGTGTTTTCGACCTTGTTTATCGCCAATACGCTCTTATTTATCGCCTTCGGAAAAACCTTGCAATTATACCACATGGCCAAAGTGCGCAAAGAGTGTTTCGATATCGGCTTGCTGCTGGCGCTAGCTTGTCTGTTTTATTCTCCCGCCATACTGTTTGTTTTATTGTTTGCCATTTTATTATTCATATTAAGGCCCTTCTCCTTACAAGAACTAACCGCCTTTTTATTGGGTTGCTTTACCCTCTTATATGTATCGGCAGCCCTTCTCTTTCTGTTGGGGAAGGGGAATTCGTTTTTACAAGTTCTTCATCTGCAAATTAGCTTACCCGTAAAAACCATTCCCCTGCTACCCCTTATCACACTCAATACCTTGTCGATATGCATGGTTGTGTACAGTGTTTTTTTACTCAACCAAAACATGAATAAATTTCCCATGGCCGTTCGTAAAAAATGGACTGCCGTTTCGGTTTATTTAGGATTTGCCACATTAGCCGGATTGTTTTCATCCGTATTTCCGGGTTTACCCTGGCTCCTTGTCATTACCCCACTTTGCATAATATTAAGTACGGCATTCCAACACGATAAAGAAAAAAATAATACTTTTACCTTCTATTTTTTGCTACTCTCTGTCCTGGCCGTGCAGTGGCTTTTTAAATACTAACACATGAAGTTTGGAATTGTAGTTTTTCCCGGATCAAATTGCGACAGGGATATGGAATATGCATTACGCCACGATTTGGGGCAAGAAGTGGTTATGCTTTGGCATAAAGACCGCGACCTGTCTGCCTTTACCCAAGAAGACTGCATTGTGCTGCCAGGAGGATTTTCGTATGGCGACTACTTACGTTGTGGTGCCCTCGCACGATTCAGTCCGATGATGGAAAGCGTAATTGCCCACGCCAACCAAGGTGGAAAAGTACTCGGTGTTTGTAATGGATTTCAAATTCTCTGCGAATCTCACCTCTTACCCGGCGCTTTACTTCTAAACGATCACCAGAAGTTTGTTTGCAAGAACACCTATATCATCAATGATAATCAGGCTTCGGCTATCAATAAAGATATCAGTGCCAAAGCCCTTAAAATTCCTGTGGCGCATGGCGAAGGCCGATATTTCGCCGACGAGAAAACCCTGCACGCCTTAGAAGAAAATCAACAAATAATTTTCCGCTATTGCAATGCCAAAGGTGAAATTGGACAAGAAAATCCGAATGGAGCTACTCACCATATCGCAGGTATCTGTAATTATACCCGCAATGTGTTTGGAATGATGCCTCACCCCGAAAGGGCCACCAGCGAAATGCTTGGAAATACGGATGGACGACTGATTCTGGAAGGATTGATTCGGAACTAAACCCAATATCATGAAACAACTCATCACTATTTTCTTCCTTGTTCTTAGTCTCCAAAGCCTAGCGCAGGATCCCAAACAAATTGTACAATGGACGGTAACTGCCTCGAAGGCACAAACAGCCAATCATTACCTACTTACAGCCAGTGCACATATCGATAAAGGGTGGCATGTGTTTGCTCCCGAACCAGGAGGCGACGGCTTACTCATCCCTACCGAAATAAGATTCGAGGATAAAAGTCCCGTAAAAAACCAAGGAAAATTAATCGCCAAAAGAAAACCAATCAACCGCAATATGGAAGGTGTAGGTATGGTGAACTATTACGAAGGTGACATTACATTTACTATCGACGTAGAAGTATCGAAAACAGCCACACTCAATGGCGTAATGAGTTATCAATGCTGTAACGAAAACATGTGCTTGCCGCCTACTGAAGTGCCTTTTACTCTTAAATTATAATACCTGCGTATGAAGAAGTTTGTTTGGGCATTTGCGCTCCTATGGGTTGTATCGACAAGTTTCGGTCAAATAATTAGCGACCCAACTAGCTGGTCATTCAGCGCCAAAAAAAGTAAAGGTGCCGATTACGAGCTTATTATACAATGTAAACTAAAACCCGAATGGCATTTGTGGAGCCTTGATCCCGGTGGGGATGGATTATTGATGCCACCTAGGTTTACTTTCGAAAAAAATAAACAAGTTCAGCTGATTGGCTCTATCCAAGAAAAAGGGAAAAAAATCAGTAAAGAATTTCCGGGCACTGACGGTATTACTCACTTTTACGAAAACCAGGTTAGCTATACCCAAAAAGCAAAAATTAGCGCGAATACCACCATCAAAGGATCACTGACCTATCAAAGTTGCGATCATTCTCAATGCTTGTCACCTAAAGACAAATCATTTACGATTACCATCAACGATGCAGTAGCCAGCAATGATAACCCTATTGATTCTGCTACCACGATGGACAGCAGCAAAAAAGCAGGTTTGGCTGTAACGCCTAACAACGACAGCACGGTAGCACCATCCGCAAGTGCTGCGCCTGTTGTAAAAAGCGATACACATTCGACGGTCTCAAGCAAAGACCAACGCTCTAACTGGATGCTTTTACTCGAAGGCATGGGTGGAGGTTTGTTTGCCATCATCACCCCTTGTGTATTTGCTATGTTACCTATGACGGTAAGTTTCTTTTTAAAACGTACCAAAGACCGTAAATCAGGCATCAAAGTAGCCTTGCAATATTCGTTCAGCTTATTGCTAATCTTTATGTTACTGGGTCTAGTATTGTTTTTTGTCAACAACGGAAATATCCTCTACGAAATCTCATCACACTGGATTACCAACTTATTCTTCTTTATCATTTTTGTGATTTTTGGTGTTGCCTTTTTAGGGGCCTTCGAAATCACCCTACCGGCTAAGTGGAGCACCTTTACCGATAGCAAAGCCAATCTAAACAGTTGGAGCGGTATCTTTTTTATGGCCTTAACCCTTGCTATTGTTTCTTTTTCTTGTACGGGTCCTTTTCTTGGATTTTTGATATCCGAAATTTCAAAAGGAGCCCGCATCGGACCATTAGTAGGTTTTACCGGTTTCGGATTAGGCATAGCGCTTCCTTTTACTTTGTTCGCTATGTTTCCACAAATGCTCACTGCCTTAAACAAACAAGGAGGTTGGCTCAATGCCGTGAAGGTGGTTTTCGGATTTATCGAATTAGCCCTTGCCTTTAAATTTTTAAGTAATGTTGATTTGCAATTACATTGGCGACTGCTCGACCGCGAAATTTTTATCGGTATTTGGGTAGCGATTTCTTTGGCTTTGTCTTTTTACCTTTTCGGATTTATCCGCATGTCGCACGATAGCGAAATGCCGAAAAACGACTGGGGACTTCCTTATCTTACCGTAACTCGGCTCATGTTTGCGCTTACGACCTTAATCTTCGCTATCTATTTGATACCCGGTATGTGGGGGGCACCGCTAAATGGCATGGGCGCCTTTATCCCTCCGATGGGAACACAAGATTTTGTATTGAATTCGGGAGGAAGTAATGCAGAGGCCGCTACGCAAGAGATAAATAAAAATCGTTATGCCGAGTTCTTTAAAATTTACGAACCCGAAGTGGTAAAGAAATATGGCATGAATACTTATTTTGACTATGATGATGCCCTCAAGGCTTCACGCGAACAAAAGAAACCTATCATGCTCGACTTTACGGGCATCACCTGTGTAAATTGTCGTAAGATGGAAACACAAGTGTGGAGTAATGATGAAGTATTTCGTCGTATGAAAGAGCAGTTTATTGTCGTTTCTTTATTCTGCGATGCTACTCATATTGATATACCAGCGAGCGAACAATACGATTCGAAATTTTTAGGCAGTCGTGTGAAAAATCTAGGACAAAAAAATTCGGACATACAGGCCAGTAAATACAATTCAAACGCCCAGCCGTATTACTTCTTCATCGACGACAAAGAAACACAATTGGCCGATGGCGGATACAAGTATAATCCGGATGCCGCTGCGTTTGTAAAACACTTAGATGCCGTATTGGCCAAATACAAAGAACTTCATCCATAGGTATTGATGTCGCAAAAAGCCCTGATTTATAAATCGACAGGTAGCTGGTACAGTTGCAAAACGGAAGACGGAAAATTCTGGAATGCCCGTACCAAAGGCAAAATGAAAATCGATAAAGAAATCACCTCTACCAATCCGATTGCGGTTGGCGATATCGTGAACATTGAACCCGAAGACGACGATACACAAAGTGCAATGATCGTTTCGATTGAGAAACGAAAAAACTATCTGGTTCGCACCTCTCCGCATAATAAACGCATGCGGCATATTGTAGCCTCGAACCTCGATCAAAGTTTATTAATCTGTACTCTTAAAGATCCTCGTACCTCAACCGGTTTTATCGATCGGTTTTTGGTAAGCTGCGAAGTTTACCACGTGCCGGCTGTATTGGTGTTTAATAAATCGGATACATATGATGGTACAGACATGCAAGAATTTGCTCGACTAAAAAAAATGTATGAGGCGATTGGTTATCCCGTATATCTAATCGCCGCAGGCAAACAAGAAGGAATGGCCGATATGCAATCTCTACTCCAAAATAAAGTGAGTTTACTTACCGGACATAGTGGTGTGGGCAAATCGACATTTATCAATGCCATGCTTCCGCATAAGGATATCAAAACCCAAGAAGTGTCGGACTGGAGTGGTAAAGGCATGCATACCACTACCTTTGCCGAAATGCACGACTTACCCAATGGTGGAGAGCTAATTGATACCCCGGGTATCCGCGAGTTAGGTATTATCGATGTTCGTCGTGCCGAATTAAGTGGCTATTACCCCGATATCAAAAAAATGGCCCTTCAATGTAAATACAACAATTGCTTGCATTTTAATGAGCCCGGTTGTGCGGTAAAAGAGGCTGTTCAAAGCGGCATGCTCTATGAAGAACGATATATTAACTACGCCAAAATTTTCGAAAGCCTAAACGACAAGAACTGGTAATGGCTTTTATCCAACTCCTAATAGAAAATGAAGTGCAATGAAAAAGCCGTCTCGGGAATGTATCCAACAAGACGGCTTTACTACGAGGGTATATCAAACCCTTTTATCGATTAATTATTCGTCGGCAGAAAACTATATTTTCTTCCATACTCCAACATCTGTTCGAAGAAAGATTGAGGATACTCTATTTTCACATCACTGATTGTTCCGTTACTCATCATTGGAACCAAACGGGGTTGAATAAATCCGCGGTAAGGTTTGATATTTAGGGTAGCATAACGAGCTAAAATTTCTTTATGTAATACTTGATCTACTTTTACGCCATAGTTTTCGACCAATGCTTGTCCGGCTTTAAAATCACCCTCACTTTTAATTCGTTGTATCTCGCGCAAGAGCTGTCCAAAAAGTTCGCGCAGTTTAGTATAATCATTAATCTTCACATAGGTCTTTCCGTTCTGCTTCACAAACTCAACCACTTTATCTTTTCGTCCTTTTTCATAAGCCCAGCGAGCCACCAATTGACGATTCCGCATATGCGCTTCTTCGATATTATCGCCCAATTTAATTCGAGTAAGTTGGGTCATTAATCCATTCATCATATAGCTATCGTATTGGGCTTTCCCTACTTCGAGCGAAGGCATAACGTTAATATCAAGCAGCTTCTGATCCATAATATAATACAAGCCTACGAGGTCAGCTCTTGCCTCTTCTAAACAAGACGCATAATTTTTTAGCGTTTTATCGGTTGTTTCAACACCCGGATTGATTTGTCCGGATGCATGACCAATACACTCGTGCATATCAGTATGCAAATCAGAAGAAAGCGCACCATATTTCCGTAAGCGATTTTTTATATCCTCGTTAAGTCCGAATTCATCAAGTGTACCTTTTATCGCATTGGCTTGATTATAACTATAGATGATATTACTCAATGACACCGATTTACTACCCTGTTCTTTCCGGATCCAATCGGCATTTGGCAAATTAATACCAATAGCTGTCGTTGGGGCTAAATCGCCAGCCTCTGCAATCACAGTAATCGCTTTGGCAATAATACCTTTTACTTCTTTCTTTTTATGCTGAGGCATTAGGGGCGAATGATCTTCGAACCATTGGGCTTCTTTCGCGATAGCTGCAATATTTTTCGTTGCCTCTTCGTCGCGGATACTCACATAGCTCTCATAACTTCCTTTTTTACCGATGGCATCAAGATAGACTTCGATAAACCCATTGATGCCATCAATTTTGCTATTGACATCCTTAACCCAAGCAATGCTATAATCGTCGAAAGTTTTGAGATCGCCCGTTTGTAAAAACGATACCAATAATTCGAGTGATTTTTTTTGCTCCTGGTTTTCGGCTACCGTTACAGCCTTATTTAGCCAATAAATAATCTTGTCGATAGCAGTGCCATACA
Source organism: Chitinophagaceae bacterium (assembly GCA_040375635.1). Taxonomy (GTDB): domain Bacteria; phylum Bacteroidota; class Bacteroidia; order Chitinophagales; family Chitinophagaceae; genus OLB11. The sequence goes on from JBEISB010000008.1 coordinate 27,509, forward strand.
TACCTCCACTCTTCCATACCTTTTCTACAAGTTTGCCATTTTCTTTTACCACTTTACTATTCAATCCCCAGCTGGGTGCATTCCCTGCCGTAGGCATTTTGTCGTAAAAAGCTTCCACCTCTTTTTGTGTTACCCCCTCATAAAAATTATTGCTAGAGGCAGCAATATTGTCGATTCCAGAACGTAGGTCAACACATTTAGGCTCTACTTTCAAATCATACAAATAAGGCTGAATGCGTTTCCAGAAATCGTCGATATTTTCTGAAGCTGCTTTCGGCAATTTTTGTTGATCGCATTGCGCCAATAAAGATTTAAAATAGGCTTCGCTGCAAGCCGGAATAAATTTTTCATTCCCGTAATGATGATGATTCCCATTACTGAACCAAAAACGACCACAGTATTCAGTAAATTTAGCCCATTCAGCACTTTTCTTATTTCCTGTATAGGTTCCGTAAATGGTTTCAATCACCTTACGAAGTAAAATGCCATGCTTGCTTTTTTGATCGTAAATGATATCTCTTCCCGATAGGGTAGCCTCATATAAATAATAGGCAAGTTCTTTTTCTTTAGGACTGAGTTTTTCAAAACCAGGCACCTGATATCGCAAAACCTGTAGGTCTGCAAAAGACTCTGCCATATAATTAAACCGAAACGGTTCTGCCGACTGATTTGTTTTTTGAGCCATAACCGAAAATGTGCTGCAAAGCGTTAAGGCTGAAATGCCGATAAATGTACGTAATGCCATGTAGTAAAATTTGTGTTCAAATATACAAGAAGAATGATGAAGTGATGAAGTACCATCGCATTCAGACAATAAAAAAAGCTGTCTATAAAAGACAGCCTTGTTTGATTTCGTTTGCGGACAACTAGCGTTTAGGCGCATCGTCTCGAGCCGGTGCCTTGCTGTCTTGCGGAGCAGCCTGAGGGGCATCAGCATGGGCGCCACCTTTAGCACAACAAGCTTTTCCGCCTGCAGCCATAGATTTTTTACAGCAGGCATGCATTTCTCCAGCCGCAGCTTCGTTTCCTTCTGCTTTGGCTTCGTCGTGACTACAATGTTTGGCTTCTGATTTACTGCAAGATGATTTATCCTTACAGCATTTTTTGTCGGCATACATGGTACCTGCAACCAACAGGCCCAATGCGAGGAAAAGTACTTTTTTCATGTGTATTCGTTTTAAGCATCTCAAAAGTAGCTCATTTTCGGCTTGGATATCTGTTTTTCTGAGATTTAACAATTAAGCGAGGCATCAACACCGAAAGCATGGAGGCAATAGGTTTTCTTTGCAAACTTGAAAGATTCATCCATCCATAAAGGATACTGGGCCTTAGCGATTATCTCCTTTTTTTGGGGTACGACTTGGTTTGTCTCAAAACTAACGGTACATAGCATTCCTCCCTTGCAAATGTGTGCGATGCGACAAAGTTTGGCGGGCATTCTCTTAACCGGTTACTTTCTCCTTCGCAGCAAGAAATTCCCCTCGATGCGCCATTTGGCCTTTCATGCCTTATGTGGATTTTTACTCATAAGCTGTAGTAATGGTCTCACAACTTGGGCCATCTTATATATTCCCTCTTTTTTAGGGGCCCTCATCGGCTGCCTGATGCCTTTTGTGCTGATTCTCACGAATGCGATATTTTTTTCGGAGGCTGTAAAACCCAAAGTCTATTTGGCCTTACTGGTTGGATTTTCGGGGGTTGCTATATTGCTGAGTTCGTTCGGTCAAGAAATGAAAGGTGCACATTTTGCTTTTGGTATCACGTTAAGCCTTATCTCCGTAATCACCTGGACCAGCGGGACCCTCATCAGCACCAAGAGTCGTATGAACATCGATCCCTTTGAAGGCATAGGCTGGCAAATGCTGTTTGGTGGCCTTTTTCTTTTTATCGCCTCTCGCTTAACGGGTCAGCATGTGGAACTTGCCAGCATCCCGGCCAAAGCCTGGCTCTTATTTTTATACCTTACTGCTTTTGGCTCCATACTCTGTTTTTTAAGCTATCTCTATGCCTTAAAAACCTTACCTATCAGTTTAGTTTCGGTTTATGTTTACATCAACCCCATGGTAGCCCTCCTGCTCGGAGTTATCTTTCTGGGCGAGAAGATTAGTCTGCAAATCTGCATGGGCATGGGAATTACCCTTTTCGGCATTTACTTGGTGAAACAGTTTAGCCGGCCGGTAAAAAATGAGCAGCCAGTAACAGACTGACAAATCGTAAAGCAAGACTAGTAATTCTGTCAAAATAGACAGCCCGAAAGGCCACAGAACCCCAATCTGCTGAAAATATGTCGTAAAGAAACGCCTTGGCACATTTCATGCTCTAGGGCTCTTGAAAAAAATTTAAAATCATATGGCAAAGACTACAAAGATCAATGTTACACCCCTGCACGACCGTGTATTGGTGCGCCCCGCTGCAGCCGAAACAAAAACGGCCGGCGGAATCATTATTCCTGACACCGCTAAGGAAAAACCTCAACGTGGAACTGTGGTAGCTGTGGGTACCGGAAAAAAAGACGAACCCATGACCGTAAAAAAAGGCGATACCGTATTGTACGGTAAATACGCGGGTACTGAGATTGTGGTAGAAAACGAAGAACTCATTATTATGCGCGAAAGTGATATCCTCGCTATTGTATAAGGTAAGGTTTAGCTGATTTATTCAACATCAATAAAAAAAACAAAACGTAATATGTCAAAACAAATTCTTTTCAATATAGATGCCCGTAACAAAATGAAGAAGGGCGTAGATACACTGGCTGATGCAGTAAAAGTAACTTTAGGACCTAAAGGTCGTAATGTAGTCATTGAGAAAAAATTTGGTGCTCCACACATCACAAAAGATGGTGTAACAGTTGCCAAAGAAATCGATCTCGAAGATGCTATCGAAAATATGGGTGCTCAGATGGCGAAAGAAGTAGCCTCTAAAACCGCAGATGCTGCCGGTGATGGTACAACAACCGCTACCGTATTGGCGCAGTCTATCATTAGCGAAGGACTAAAAAATGTAACTGCCGGTGCAAATCCAATGGATTTGAAACGCGGTATCGATAAGGCTGTAATGGTGGTAGTAGAAAACCTCAGAACCCAAAGCGAAAAAGTTGGAAACGACAATAAAAAAATCGAACAGGTAGCTACTATCTCTGCCAATAACGACAATAATATCGGGAAGCTAATTGCCCAGGCTATGGCCAAAGTGGGTAAAGAAGGGGTTATTACCGTTGAAGAAGCCAAAGGAACCGAAACAACGGTAGACGTTGTAGAAGGTATGCAATTCGATCGTGGTTATTTATCTCCTTACTTCGTTACCAATAGCGAGAAAATGGTAGCTGAATTGAGCAACCCAATGATTTTGATCTACGATAAAAAGATTTCGAGCATGAAAGATATCTTGCATATCCTCGAAAAAGTAGCGCAAAGTGGTCGTCCATTGGTGATTATTTCAGAAGACTTAGAAGGAGAAGCATTAGCAACTCTTGTTGTGAATAAATTACGCGGTACCATTAAAGTGGCTGCTGTTAAAGCACCAGGCTTTGGGGATCGTCGTAAAGAAATGCTCGAAGACATCGCTAAACTTACCGGAGGTATCGTAATTAGCGAAGATCAAGGCTTTAAACTCGAGAATGCAGACCTCACTTATTTAGGTGCAGCCGAAAGCATTACCATCGACAAAGACAATACAACTATTGTTGGCGGAAAAGGTAAGAAAGCGGATATCACAGCTCGCGTAAATCAAATCAAAGCACAAATTGAAAGCACAACTAGCGATTACGATCGTGAGAAATTACAAGAGCGTTTGGCTAAATTGGCTGGTGGTGTTGCCGTATTGTATGTAGGGGCTGCTACCGAAGTAGAAATGAAAGAAAAGAAAGACCGTGTAGATGATGCCTTACATGCAACCCGTGCGGCTGTAGAAGAAGGTATTGTTCCTGGGGGTGGCGTTGCCTTTATTCGCGCTATCGAAAGCTTAGCGAAAACCAAAGGAGTAAACGACGACGAAAATACAGGTATTGCCATTGTACGTCGCGCCTTAGAAGAACCTATGC
>JBEISB010000191.1:0-3843 GCA_040375635.1 Chitinophagaceae bacterium
CAGCAATACCAATGATACGATTCTTCAAAAGCAACAGCAACAACTTCATTATCACACCTTTGTCGAGTGCTTTTGCTTTCTTGATGCGAATGCGCAACAAAGATTTGATAATAGCCTCAATCTTTGCCGCGAGTTTGAAAAACTGCATCCCGCCTCAGTGGTCTTGCACGCGCCTTACTCTGTGTCGGATACATTAATTCGATTAGTCAATGAAGTATCCGACAAGAAACGAACAACCATACATAATCAGGAATGTGACGATGAAAATGAATTATTCCTTTCAGGCAATGGAAATTTTCTCAAACTATTTAACGCCATCCTTCAAGACGATACTTTTTTTCATGCATCCGGTAAGAATTCGCTGCAAACATATTTACCCAAGCTTGATCAACAGGAACAACTCATACTCGTTCATAATACCGTGAGTACAGACGAGGATATTCGTCTAGCGCATTCATTGAAAAAGGAATTGTATTGGTGCCTTTGCCCTAATGCAAATCGCTATATTGAAAACAAGCTGCCCGACATTCCAATGATGATGAAGAACGATTGCACAATGGTGCTTGGAACAGATAGTCTAGCGTCGAATCATGAACTAAGTATTCTTGCAGAGATTCAAACCATCCAACACTATTTTCCGCGTATCCCCCTCGAAGAAATGCTGCGATGGGCTACCTCCAATGGTGCTAATGCACTAGGTATGCAGCACACACTTGGCAGTTTTGAAAAAGGAAAAAAACCAGGTATGGTGCAGGTTGAGAATGTGGTATCGAGGGATAGCTTGCCGGAAAATTTAGTTATTCACTACAGACCATAGGCGACTGACTATTGCCGGCCGTCTGTGGTCGATGGTCTTTATTCCTGCATTTTCCTTACATTTGCTTCCTAAAACAATACACAGATGAAAAATCTGCGACATATAAGTTCGTCGGAACTTATCACCCTCGTAGCTCAGCTCGGAGAGAAACCATACAGGGTTAAGCAAATAGAAGAATGGATATGGAAGAAAGGCGCGTCTGAAATCGATGATATGTCGAATCTTTCCAAAACCTTTCGCGATAAGCTGAAAGAAAGCTATACACTCAATAAGCTTCAAATCGATCATACCCAAATCAGCGATGATACCACAATCAAGAACCGCTTTATACTACATGATAAGCATTTTGTAGAGGGTGTGCTAATTCCTACTCCCAACCGCATGACCGCTTGCGTTTCATCACAAGTTGGTTGCAGTCTGAGTTGTAAATTTTGCGCTACCGGTTATATGGATCGCAAGCGAAACCTCGATTTTGATGAGATCTATGATCAGGTGGTGCATCTGAACAATCAGGCTGAAAGTAATTACAAGCAGCACTTGTCGAATATTGTTTTTATGGGTATGGGCGAACCTTTGTTGAATTATAGCAATGTGTTGAAGGCAATTGAAAAAATTAGTTCACCTGAAGGGATGGGTATGTCGCCCTCGCGTATCACGGTGTCTACTGCCGGTGTAGCTAAAATGATTCGTCAATTGGCCGATGATAAGGTGAGGTTCAATCTCGCCGTATCGCTGCATGCGGCTAATGATAAGAAACGAAATGAGATTATGCCGATCAATGAATCGAATAACTTGAAAACGTTAATCGAATCACTGAACTATTTTTATAAGGCCACCAAAAGCCCGATTACGTTTGAATATATCTTGTTTGCTAATTTCAACGACAGTATCGAAGACGCTGATGACCTGATTAAAATTTGTCGTCAGGTGCCGAGCAAGGTTAATATCATTGAATATAACCCAATCGAATTGGCGACTTTTGCCAAGCCTGACGAAGATAAGGTGGATGCGTTTATGCAATATCTCGAACGCAATAAAGTCAATGCCCGCTTGCGTCGCAGCAGAGGAAAAGACATTGATGCAGCATGCGGACAATTAGCGAATATCGATCACCCCCACAAATAAGAACCTATGCCTAAGAAACACATACCCGTCCCGTCAGATTTTGCCAGACCCACACCAGGGGCTTATCAAAAGAAAAGCGATGATCCCAAAAAGAAACCTTTCAAAGGTGATTCCTCCGCGCGAAAAAAATTCGATAAAGATAAAAAGCCAACATCAGGAAGGTTAGAAGCCCCTTTTAGAAGTAAACCAACTGATACCGCCCGAGGCCCGCGTCCTGCAGGAGGCCCTGATCGCGCCCGTCCGAAAAGTATATCCGACAGGGAACGACCTGCCTATGTAGGTGAGCGTGGTAAGCCATCCAAAGAGCGTTTGGCGAATCCATACAGACAACAAACCAACGCTTCAGAGCCGACCGCTAAAACAGATGAGAAAATGCCGTTGAATAAATACATCGCGCATTGTGGTATCTGTTCCCGACGTGATGCCATTGACCTAATCAAACAAGGCAAGGTGAAAGTGAATGATCGTATTGAAAAAGAACCGGGTTATAAAGTGGCCGAAAAGGATGTGATCCTCTATGAAGATGCCAAGGTTCTTCCGCAACGCAATCTTGTATACTATTTGCTCAATAAACCCAAAGATTTTATCACTACCACCGACGATCCAGAAGGACGTAAAACCGTGATGGATCTTTTTAAAAATGTGACGGAAGCACGCATTTTCCCAGTGGGGCGACTTGACCGCAATACAACAGGCCTTTTGTTGATGACCAACGACGGCGAACTCACCCAAAAACTATCCCACCCCAAGCATAATACCAAGAAGGTCTATCAGGTTGGGCTTGATAAACCCTTGGCGAAGGCCGATTTTGAAGCCATTGCCAACGGATTGATGCTCGAAGATGGTCTTGCCGAAGTGGATGAAGTCGCGTTTATTAATCCGAAGGATAAAAAAGAAATCGGTATTGAAATCCACAGCGGCCGCAACCGCATCGTTCGTCGTATTTTTGAACACCTCAACTATGAGGTCAAAACACTTGACCGCGTTATTTATGCTGGATTAACCAAAAAGAACCTTCCACGAGGCAAATTCCGCGAGTTGGAACCACAAGAAGTTATTTTTCTGAAGCATTTTAAATAATGCATAGCGAATTGTGTTCGATGAACCGCAGACAATCGACTTCGGTTGTCAATGGGTATTATTCTCTACAACATTCAATCTACAAAGAAATAATTTGGTTTGTAAACACATTAGTACTACTTTCGCACGATTATAAAAATTAAAACCCTAATACTTTAAAGATGTCAGTATTAACTATCGAACGCAAAAAAGAATTATTCAAAATCCACGGTGGAAGCGAAACAAACACCGGATCAGTTGAAGCAAACATTGCCATGCTTACGGAACGTATCAAACACATTTCGTCACATATGCAAACAAACAAGAAAGATTTCAACTCGAATCGCGGATTGATTCAATTAGTAGGTCAACGCAAAAAGCTACTTACCTACCTCCAAAAAACAAACCTTCAGGGCTATCGTGCACTTCTTGTGACACTCGGCTTGAGAAAATAATGTCGAAAATAGCATTCCCAACTCAAAAGGTTGGGAATTGCCATTTTTAAGAGTTTCTCTTGAGCAAACTAGTCGTAAGGCATAAGTCGTAAGTAAAATAAACTACTTACCACTGTGCTACTTATGACTTACGCCTTATTCCTTATACCTTAATAAAAAAAACATGTTCAATATAAAAACAAAAACCTTCGATATCGGTGACGGCAGAATGGTCACTATCGAAACCGGGAAACTGGCCCGTCAGGCAGATGGTTCTGTCACAGTAAGAATGGGCAACTGCGTACTGCTTGCCACAGTCGTTGCCAACAAAGAAGCTAAAGCGGGACAATCATTCTTCCCCTTATCCGTCGATTATCAGGAAAAATTTGCCTCTGCAGGTCGTATCCC
>JBEISB010000076.1:0-10166 GCA_040375635.1 Chitinophagaceae bacterium
CCTGTATTGAGCGATATAGATCAGGGCAAACCGTAGAGGCAACAAGTATCAGGCGCTAAGATAATACTAAGGAAATATCGGTAACAACATGTTCTTTCTCATGATGCTGAAGCTTTACATGTAAAGGCCATTGATGTCCTTACGATTGACTCCCCCAGCGATAAGGCTGATGGGCTATCCCTAATAAGTCGATAACCCGGTCGCAAACCGTTGCTGCCAAGGCTTCGAAGCTTTGGGGCAGACTATAAAACGAGGGCGAAGCCGGACAAATAATTCCCCCGGCCTCGGTAATGGTTTGCATATTTCGAAGCTGAATTAAACTATAAGGCGTTTCGCGCACCACACAAATGAGTTTACGTCTTTCTTTCAACATCACATCAGCGGCACGCGTAATTAAACTATCGCTGATCCCTCCGGCAATACGGCCTAAAGTACCCATACTGCAAGGACAAATCACCAAGGCCTCAGTGTCGCTACTACCACTCGCAAAGGGCGCCTGAAAATCAACAACCGAAAAACGCTTTACCGGCAAGTGCTCATAAGAAGAATCACCCAATTCGCTTTGCCAAATCTCCATGGCATTTTGACTCATCACGAGTGAGATATCAACCCCTTGTATCTGATGCAGACTTTGTAATAATACCTTGGCATAAATGGCTCCGGACGCCCCGGTTACCGCTATGGCGATTTTTTTTTGTTGCATATTCCAATTACTTTTGACTAAGCCTGAGAAAACAAAACTACATCAGGCGATTTCGAAAACATCATAAATATGAGACATACCTTTATTCTGCTTACCTATATCCTATTCACGCTTACAGCCTGCGCCCAATCGCATCCCGAAAAAGAAATTCACTGGCTCAGTATCGAAGAGGCCCAAAACCTCATGAAGCAGGTACCGAAAAAAGTGTATATCGATATCTATACCGACTGGTGCGGATGGTGTAAGGTGATGGAAAAGAAAACCTTTAGCAACCCCAGCGTCATCGATTACATGAATCAAAACTATTATGCCGTTCGCTTAGATGCCGAAACGGCTAAGAGCCTGTATTTTAATGGCAAAACATACGGTCGCCTCCCCGACAGCAAAACCAATGAACTGGCCGCCGAATTTATGCAATACAAACTGAGCTATCCCACCAGCATTTTTTGTGATGAACGTTTCGCCAATCCTAACCCTGTGCCGGGATATCTTGATGTACCTACCATCGAAATGATCTTAAAATACATAGGCACCAATCAACACAAAAGCATTCCGTTCGATAAGTATAAAGAAAGCTTCAAAGCCACTTGGCCGGTGCTTGCTCCCTAATGACTTGTTTTTCGGGAAAAGACTATTAGATTTGCGCTCCGAAAATTACGTTCACCATGGGAAGAATATTTGAAGTACGCAAAGGGGCCATGTTTGCCCGCTGGGATAAAATGGCTAAAGACTTTACCCGTATCGGTAAAGAAATTAATATCGCTGTAAAAGCGGCAGGTCCGGATCCGGACAATAACCCTGCCCTGCGTCGCTGCTTCCTCAATGCCAAAGCCTGTAATATGCCGAAAGACCGCGTAGAAGCGGCGATAAAACGGGCTATGGGTAAAGACACTTCGAATTATGATGAGGTCTTGTACGAAGGATTTGGGCCACATGGTGTAGCCATCTTAGTAGAAACTGCCACCGATAATCATACCCGTACCGTAGCCAATGTGCGCGCGGCTTTTAATAAAGGTAATGGTGCTATGGGCAATAGCGGATCGGTTGCCTTTTTGTTTACCCGCATGGGCGAATTTAAACTGAAACCCGAAGGCATTGATATCGACGAACTCGAACTCGAAGGCATAGACTATGGCATGGAAGAAATTGGTGAAGATGCCGAAGGGAATATTATTCTCCGCTCTAACTTCAACGACTTCGGAAAAATGAGCGACTTTTTAGAAACGAAAGGCATAACCCCGATTTCAGTTGAGCTCACCCGCATCCCTGCCACAACAGTAGAATTGGACGAAGCCGAAGCCGAAGAAGTATTGAAATTGGTCGATAAACTCGAACAAGACGACGATGTGCAAAAGGTTTATCATAACCTAAAGTAAGCACAAGCCCTTATCTCCAAATATTCATGCATCTCCACCAAGGAAGAAGTTGCGGGTTAACCCGAAAATACTATATTTGTTTCCTGCATTATGATTGTATTTCTGCAAGGGCAATTTGTAGTAAAAACGCCTGCTTATGTATGGATAGACGTAAACGGTATCGGATATGAAGTCAATATCAGTCTGCATACCTATTCGCGTATCCAACAAACCGACCACGGCAAATTGCTTACTTATCTGCACATCAAAGAAGATGGGCATTCTCTCTTTGGCTTTTTTGACGAAGAAGAGCGCTCGCTGTTTCTGCAATTAATTTCGGTTAGCGGTGTTGGAACCTCTACCGCCCGCATGATGTTGTCGAGCATGAAGCCCGAAGAAATACGCTATGCCATCCGTACCGAAAACGAAGCCCTGCTCGGCAAAATCAAAGGCATTGGCCCCAAATCGGCGAAACGTCTGATTTTAGAATTGAAAGACAAGGTGATAAAAGAAAATCCTAACCAAAATATGGCGGCCCCGGCAAACAATAATTCGGCGAATGATGCGTTATTTGCGCTGGTTAGTTTGGGCATTGCCCGAACGGCTGCTTTGCAGGCGATAGACAAAACCTTGAAACTACAACCCGATCTGGCCTTAGAAGATTTAATCAAACAGGCCCTGAAAAATATTTAAGACACATTGAAGACGCTTTTACGTTATAGTTTACAATTCCTGATTCTGTCGGTGGGTACTTTTACCGGACTGGTAGCTGTAAATGCTCATACATATCAATATGCTGAATATGATGTACCGAGCGCAGATAGTCAGTCCACAAAAAAAGATAGTCTTAAGTTTCCCATCGAAGACCGTCATGCCGATAAACTGAACGAAGACCCAAAATCGAGCTTCGACCTCAAAGACCCGGGCAATATCAAGACAACCGTTGATTATGATCCGGAAAATAAAGAATATAATATAGACGAAAAGGTGGGACAAGCCTATTACCGACCTTCTACCTATATGACCTACGATGAATTCATGAAGTACCAAAGCGGGAAAGATGAAGAATCGTACTTCAAAAAAAGAGCCAGTACCATTTCACAGTTGTCTAAAAAAGGAGGAGTAGTGCCTAAGGTGAATATGGGCAATGCCTTATTCGACCGCATCTTCGGTGGCAATACCATAGAAGTAAAACCTCAGGGGAATGTAGATTTGTCTTTCGGTGGCAACTGGCAACATGTAAAAAATCCTACCCTCATCCAAAGTGCACAGAAATATGGCATCTTCGATTTCGACATGAATATGAATGTCAATATGATGGCGAAGATTGGAGAGAAGATGAAGATGAACTTCAACTACAACACCAAGGCAACCTTCGATTTCGAAAATCAACTCAAGCTAGAATACGCAGGACAAGACGATGATATCATCCGTAAAATCGAGGCCGGTTATATTAGCTTTCCGCTCAAAACCTCGCTCATTCAAGGGGTACAATCGCTCTTTGGCGTAAGCACGAAGCTACAGTTTGGTCGTTTGATGGTGAGTGCCGTTGCCTCACAGCAGCGTTCCCGCAAAGAAACCTTTAGCTTGAAAGGCGGAGCGCAGATGCAGTCGTTTGCTATTAACTGCGATCAATACGAAGACAATCGCTATTTTCTCTTAGCCCAAAATTTTAGAAAGAACTATAACAATGCCTTACAGAACTTTCCCATCATTCAATCGCTAAACAATATTAACCGTATTGAAGTCTGGGTAACCAGTAAAAATGGGGCTATGGAAAACGCGAGGGATGTGGTGGCCTTGCAAGATTTAGGCGAAGGTGATCCTTATCGCAGCAGTTTTTATAAGTCCAATAACGGCGAATCGGATAATAACGCCAATACCCTATACACGCAGATCTTACAAAAACCGGGTGTACGCGAAATTGGGGGCGTGGTGAGCAACTTACAAAGTTTAGGCCTCAAGGGACGGGTTGATTTCGAAAAAACCTTTGCCCGTAAATTAAACGCTACCGAATTTAATTATAATCCGCAACTCGGTTTCATCGCCATCAATATTCAACTGCAACCCGACGATGTGTTGGGCGTAGCTTATGAGTATACCAATAATGGGAAAGTGCATCAAGTGGGTGAGTTTGCACAAAGTCTGCCCCCCGACAGTACCAATCCCAAAGTGCTCTTTTTAAAAATGTTGAAATCAACATCACCAGACCCAACGGTGCCCATTTGGGATTTGATGATGAAAAATGTTTACTCCTTAGGGGGAAGTGGCATTAGTCATGACGACTTTTTATTGAACGTAGTTTACCTTGATCCAGGGGGTGGCGAAAAAAGATATCTCCCCGAAGGCCCCAAATCAGGCGTTCCCTTACTCAATTTATTGAACCTCGATCGACTCAATAATAACGGCGACCCTCAGTCTGATGGCCGCTTCGATTATATAGAAGGGGTAACCATGAACTCTATGTTGGGAAAAGTGATTTTTCCGGTACTCGAACCCTTTGGCGAAGATTTGAAATTTGCCTTCGGCGGAAATACCCAACTCGAGAAAAAGTACTTGTATAAAGTGCTTTACGATTCTACCAAAAACGTAGCCATTCAATTTCCGCAATTCAATCGATTTGTATTGAAGGGATCATTCAAAGCGTCTAACGCTTCAGAAATTTATCTGGGTGGATTTAATATTCCTCAAAACTCGGTTACCGTATATGCCGGCGGACAACGACTGATCGAGAATCAAGATTACTCGATTGACTATGGTATCGGAAAACTAAGGATTATCAATGCCGGTATCCTAAGTTCTGGAAAGCCTATCACTGTCTCGTACGAAAACAACGCCAACTTTGGAGCGCTGCATCAGAATTTGGTAGGTACCCGTCTCTATTATTATATCAACGACAAGTTTACCATAGGCGCTACAGCCTTACGCCTTTCAGAACGCCCTTACTTCAATAAGGTAACCTTCGGCGAAGACCCCATCAAAAACACGGTCTTAGGTATCGATGCCAACTACCAAAAAGATTTACCTCGCCTTACCCGTTTGCTCGACCAATTACCCTTGATCAATACCACCGCTCCGTCGATGATTGTAGCCAGTGGCGAAGCGGCAGAAATTATTCCGGGGCATAGTCGGCTGATTAACGACGCTAATGGGGACGGGAATGTGTATATCGACGACTTCGAAGGAACTCGCAGCGGATACGACTTGAAGTTTCCGGTAGTCAGTTGGAGTTTGGCCAGTACACCACAATTGGCAAAAAATCGTTTTGGTTCTATTCTCTTTCCAGAAGCCACCTTGGTGAATGATTGGAATTACGGCAAAAATCGGGCTCGCCTAGCCTGGTATAATTTAGATCCTTGTCTAGTAGATTTAAAACAAGGATGCATGCCCAATCACCTCAAAACAGATACGGCCCAGCTCTCGAATCCTTATATACGTTTGGTACAACAACAAGATGTTTTTCCCTTACGTTCGTATACCGCCTTGCAGGGTAACTTATCAACCTTCGACCTTGCTTATTACCCAAACCAGAAGGGCCCTTATAACTTTGATGCCAAAGACATTACATCCGATGGGTTATTGCTAAACCCGAAAAAACGTTGGGCCGGTATTATGCGTCCTATCGAATCGAGCGATTTCGAAACCGCCAATGTAGAGTTTATCGAGTTTTGGGTGATGGACCCCTTCCTCAAAAATCCGGGAAGCACAGGAGGTTCCTTGTATATGAATTTGGGGAATATTTCGGAAGATATCCTGAAAGACTCTCGTAAGTTTTTCGAAAACGGACTCCCCTATCCGGCCAATCCAAGCAAAATCGACAAAACGAACTGGTCGTATATCCCTAAATTCCAACAACAAATTACCCCTGCTTTCGATAATAACCCCGACGCCCGTCTGGTACAGGATGTTGGTTATGATGGAATGAATAACAGTGAAGAAGCCCTCGAATTTCAGGCTTATCTCGAAGACCTAAAAGCCAACTTCGGCGCTGCCTCTACCGCATATCTAAATGCCGTGAATGATCCTACCAATGACGACTACCATCACTTTCGCGGATCAGACTACGATAATAACTCAACACGCGTATTGGCCCGCTATCTGAAATACAACAACCCACAAGGCAACTCACCGGTGAGCGATAATAATGCGCAGTTCTCGAATGCCTTTACCAATATCCCCGAATCAGAAGATATTAATCGCGATAATACCCTCAACGAAAATGAGCAGTATTTTCAGTATCGTATCGATATGAAGCCCAATATGCAAGTGGGAACTAATTTCATTGTCAATAAACAAATCACTTCTGTAAAACTCCCTAACGGCGCTAATAGCCTCGAAACTTGGTATCAGTTTAAAATCCCCATTCGCGAGTATAGTGATAAAATTGGAGGGATTGCCGACTTCAAATCGATTCGGTTTATGCGCATGTTCTTAACCGATTTCGATGACACTTGTATCATGCGTTTTGCCCGCCTCGAACTCGGACGAAACACTTGGAGACGATATAATTTCTCTCTAAAAAATCCGGGAGAAATGGTACCCGACGACGACGATAATGCCACCACCTTTAATCTTTATTCGGTAAGCGTTGAGGAAAACAGTGGGCGTTCGCCGGTGCCTTATGTATCTCCGCCCGGCATCATTCGTCAGCAAATGCAAGTCTCTAACGGACAAAACGTATTACAAAATGAACAGTCTTTAGCCTTACAAATTTGTGGGCTCGAAGATGGTAATGCCAAAGGTGTATTTAAAACCTTGGGTATGGATTTGCGTCAGTTCAAAGAATTAAAAATGTTTATTCATGCCGAAGGGGTTGATGGAAGTGCGACTTTGAAAGATAACGACCTTCGTGCTTTTATTCGTTTAGGAAGTGATTTTGTAAGCAACTACTACGAATACGAAATCCCGCTCAAAGTAACCGGTGCCGGCACTAAAGATCCAGACCTGATTTGGCCCGAAGCAAATCAACTGCAACTTAAACTCGCCTCACTTATTAATGCCAAGTCGACCCGTAATAAAAGTGGCGCATCGTATGCTATACCTTATGTGATTCAAGATGACCTCGGTAACTATATCAAGATTGTTGGTAACCCTAATTTAGGAGATGTAAAAATGGCTATGCTCGGCGTAATGAATCCGAAGAAAACAGCCAACGACTTACAAGATGATGGAGCCAAAAAATGTGGGGAAGTCTGGTTTAATGAACTACGCTTGTCGAGCATGAACGAAAAAGGAGGATACGCCGCCTTAGGAAAAGTAGACCTACAAATGGCGGATATCGGTACAATAAAAGTGAGCGGAAGCATGCATACCGATGGATATGGAAATATTGACCAACGTGTGAATCAACGCACCCGCGATAATTATACTCAGTTTGATGTATCCACAAATATCAATGCCGGTAAGTTTGTCCCTAAATCGTGGGGACTTCAATTGCCGATTTTTGCAGGTTATTCGCAAACCGTATCGAATCCTATTTATGATCCTTATGACTTGGATATAAAATTTGCCGACAAAGCCCAAGACTATAGTGGGAAAGCCAAAGACTCAATAAAGCAAGCTGCCCAAGATTTTACAGGGGTGAAGAGTTTGAATTTCCAAAACGTTAGAATTGCGCCTACCGGAGATAAAAAGAAGCAGCCTTGGGATTTACAGAATTTTGATGTTAGCTATTCTTACACGCAAACCTACAAGCATAATCCATTGCTGCAAAAAGACCAGCTTGATGAACATCATGCTAGCTTAGGCTATACCTTCTCCGTGAAGTCAAAACCGATTGAACCCTTTAAGAAAGCCATCTCACAAAAGAAAAAATACCTAACACTGGTTAGAGACTTTAATGTCAATCTATTGCCTTCCAACTTCACGTTCAGAAATAATCTCAACCGTGCGATTGGCGAAACCCAGATTCGAAATATCGATGCCGGCAGCTATCCGATAGCCCCCAACTACTTTAAATTCTTTACTTGGAGTCGCACGTATAGTATACGTTGGGACTTGACCAAAGCTCTCTCCTTCGATTTCAATGCCAATAATAATTCGCGAGTAGATGAACCTTTCGGGCGTCTTGATACCCAAGAGAAAAAAGATACCTTCTGGCGGAATGTGGGGCGTTTAGGACGTAATACCGGATATACACAGTCTTTCAATACCAATTATGCCGTGCCTTTGTCTAAGTTTCCCCTACTCGATTGGACCACCCTGCGTGGCGGATATGGCTCAACATACACCTGGACAAGCGCCTCGCTCTTAGCAAAACGCTTAGGAAACACGATCGGAAATACCCAAACCAAGCAGTTAAATGCCGAAATGGATTTCACGAAATTGTACAACAAGGTGAAGATTTTACGCATCATCAATTCGCCGAAAGGAGCGGCAAGCAAAGGAGTTCCTCCCACAAAAGGTGGCGATAAAAAATCAGATACCCAGGCTGGTGGTGGCAGAGATGGCGGTGGACGCGAACCGCAACGGGGTGAAATGGCCGGAAAAGACGGAGGTAAAGAAAGCAGTGCATCTACCGAACGTGAGCCTTCAACAGCGAAACAAACCGATAAACGCGAAGAAGAAAATCAATCTTCATCAGCCAAAACAGAATCAAACCCTGATAAAAACAATGCGGCTAAAGGCACGGGTATTGGCATGCAGGCACAACTTCCCGGCAAAACGAGCGGTAAGGATAGTCTGCGCAAAGGCAGTCCTTCTCTTGTAAACAATACCAAGAAAAAACCTGATCCCAAAAAGAAGAAAAAGAAAGAGTTTGTACCTTCCAATACCGTTAGGGTAATTGGCAATTTGGTGATGATGTTGAAACGAGGAAGTCTCAGCTACAACGAAAACCTCGGAACTACCTTACCCGGCTATATGGATAGTACTCAATTTGTGGGTATGAATTGGCGAAATGGTGGTAATCCGGATATGTTTGCATTTGGCTATCAACCCGACAGACTTTGGTTAGAGGGGAAAGGCAATGACAACGTGCTAACACGTGATTCATTGTTTAATGCCAACTTCCAACAACAGTACACGCAAACCTTAAACATGACAGCCAACTTGGAGCCTATAAAAGATTTCAAGATTGACCTCACCCTCACCAAGACCTTCAATAAATCGCACAACGAATTATTTAAAGATACCGTTGGAGGCTCTAACGATTATATACATCTGAATCCTTACGAAACCGGTGGATTCTCAATTTCTTATATTGCTCTCAATACAATCTTCCAAAAACGAGGTACCGATAACTTAACCCAAGCCTTTTTTGATTTCGAAAACAACCGTAAGGTCATCTCCGAGCGACTTGGATTGATAAATCCGTACACCAATAACCTCAATGCCCCCGAAGATGAGGAATACAAAAAAGGATATACTCGCTACTCACAAGATGTATTAATACCAGCCTTCCTTTCGGCCTATACCGGCAAAGATCCCAAAACCTTCCCATTAGTAAACTCTAATAACGACAATATTCGCTCCAATCCATTCAAGAATATATTACCGATGCCGAATTGGCGTGTAAACTATAGCGGACTTTCGCGGACAAAAATGTTTAAGCCGATCTTCCAGAGCTTTACCCTCAACCACTCGTATACGGGTACACTTTCGATGAACAGCTTTACTTCCTCGTTATTGTATCGCGATGTTTACGCCTTGGGCTTCCCTTCATTCATCGACTCGGTTTCGCATAATTATGTTCCTTATTTCTCGGTACCGAATATCACCATCACCGAAAACTTTGGTCCCCTCGTTGGTATCGATGCCACCTTCCGAAATTCACTCAACTTCAAAATCGAATACAAAAAAGCACGCACCTTGAGTATGAGTCTTGTCGACTATCAACTGAGTGAAACCAAGAGCAAAGAAATCATGATAGGCGGAGGTATGCGAATCAAAAATGTTCAATTAAAAATTCCTTACTTCGGATTAAACAAATACAAGAGCGATGTAAATATCAAAGCAGACATTGGTTTGCGCGATGATTTAACAACACTAAGCCGACTCGACCAAAGGGAATCGAAAGCCACCCGAGGGCAAAAAGTAATTACGATTTCGCCCTCGATAGATTATCTCCTTACAAAAACGGTAACGCTTAGATTTTTCTTCGATCGCCG
>JBEISB010000121.1:0-6900 GCA_040375635.1 Chitinophagaceae bacterium
ATTGCTCGCTTCGTGTATTGTTGCGGACGAATAATTGATGCGTTCATTAGTCATGTATTTCCAACGCAACTCGCCTGAAGGAGGCGTTGAAGGCGACGTGGTGTCAATACAGTATAGACCGTAATCGTTGCTACCTATAATACACATACCGCCATACACCATTGGCGACGAGGTAATAATGTCGCCAGTGCTATAATTCCATTGGAGACTGCCATTGTTTTCGCGAATCGCATATATTTTTTTGTCCGTAGCACCATAGTATACCAAGCCATTACTTACACGTGGTGACGATAGAATGCTTCCAATGACAGCTGCTGAAGTCCATACTGCTGCGCCTGTTGACGCATTGACAGCGTGCATCTTGACATTCGCTCCGAAATACACATTGCCATTCGCAACCTGAGGCGACGACGAGCATTTGGCACCTGGGTTATAACTCCAAAGCTTGTTACCACTTAGGTCATAACAATAAAATGAATCTGTGAGAGAACCCATATACACTTTATCGTTATCGACGGCAATAGAGAGTATACTTGGTTTTTGAAGATTTTTTTCAATGCTGATTTCTCCTTTTAGAATATCCACGGCATAAAAATAACCAGCATCGGTGGTTAGGTAAAGTTTCTTCTTGTATAAGACTGGTACGCCCTGACTTACGCCTTTAAAGAAAACCTCCCATTGCTTGCTACCTGTATACGGATTGTAGCTGATTAGATTATTATTATTTGTGGTGATATAAACCGATTCTTTTCTGTCTACTGGCAACGGAAGGTCTGTACTTTTCTCCTTTCCACAGGAAATTGCCAACAGCATCATCAGCATTGCATAAGCCGAGTAAAATATTTTTTTCATTCGTAATAATTTCTAAAGAGTAAAACAAATATAGCGTAAATACTTTAAGAACAACCGATACTATCGGGTAAAAAATAAATGAGTGGCGCTCTGTATAACGTTTTGTGCGCGAGTAATGCGTTCAAATGCTTGTTAATACTGATTTTCGGCCCTGCGTATTCTGTGAAAGCTCTGTTAAACTATCGAGGAGCTAATATTTTAACTTCCATACAAAAGCGTTTTTAGTACTTTTGTTTGCTTCATAACGCCCATGCTCGAATTAATTAACAAAGAAAAAATACCCCAACACATAGCCATCATTATGGATGGTAATGGTAGATGGGCAAAAGAACGTGGGAAAGATCGTCTGTTCGGGCACCAACATGGCGTACTTAGCGTGCGTGAAGTGGTCGAAGGTTGCGTCGAAGCGGGTGTAAAAAACCTCACCTTATACGCTTTTTCAACAGAAAACTGGAACCGCCCAGAAAATGAAGTCAATGGACTAATGGAACTTCTAGTGACCACCATACGTAAAGAAGCAGAGACCTTGTCGAAAAACGGCGTACGCTTATACGTAATCGGAGATTTAGAATCGCTTCCAAAAGCTTGTCGCAATGAGTTAGATGAAGCAATGGCGCTTACTGCAGGCAATGTAAGTCTTAACCTGATTCTTGCGCTCAGTTACAGCGCTAAATGGGAACTCATC
Organism: Chitinophagaceae bacterium; assembly: GCA_040375635.1. Classification (GTDB taxonomy): domain Bacteria; phylum Bacteroidota; class Bacteroidia; order Chitinophagales; family Chitinophagaceae; genus OLB11. Next base: position 1,538 of record JBEISB010000121.1, read on the forward strand.
GAAGCCACTAAAAAGATTGCAAGCTCCGTCAAAAACGGCGAACTTTCTATCGAGGCAATCACCGATGATGTCATTAAGCAACACCTTACAACCGCGCTATTCCCCGATCCTGAATTAATGATACGCACGAGCGGCGAACATCGCATCAGCAACTTCCTTCTTTATCAGTTGGCGTACGCTGAATTATATTTTACACATACACATTGGCCTGATTTCAGAAAAGAAAACTTGTATGAGGCTATTTTAAATTACCAAAACAGAGAACGCCGATTTGGAAAAATCAGCGAACAATTAATTTGAGCATGAATCAATCTTTCAATAAACTAATTCTATTAGTCTGCACACTTGCATTCACCAATGTGATGAACGCGCAAATCGGACTTAATTCGAAAAAAGAAAAGAAAACATCCTTACTAGGGGCTTCGTCAGAGTATATAGTAGGCGGCATTTCCGTTAGCGGATCCAAATACCTCGATGAGGAGTTGCTGATTTCTATTTCAGGAATCTCTGCAGGCGATAAAATCAAATTGCCCAATGATCAGAAAATTTCGAAGGCCATCCAAAACCTTTGGAAACAAAGCCTTTTCTCTAATATTGAAATCAATGCCGACCGTATTCAAGGCGACAAAATCTTCATCGATATCCATATCACCGAACGTCCCCGATTATCGAAATTTAATTTTAAAGGCATTAAGGATAACGACGCGAAAGAGCTTAAAGAAAAGATTGGATTGGTGAAATCAAAAGTAGTGACAGAATCTACCAAACAAAACGCCATCGAAAAAATCCGAAAGTTTTACGCTGAAAAAGGCTTTACCAATAGCACGACATTCATTACCGAAACGCCTGATACGAGCTTGGTGAATACCGTGATTCTGACCTTCCATATCGACAAAGGCCTTAAAGTAAAAATCAATCAAATCAATATTTTCGGTAACGAAAATGCCAGTCTTGTCAAGCTTAAAAAGTCGATGAAAGGAACCAAAGAAATGGCACGAATTTCATTCTTTGGCGCCGATAAAGAAAGCATCTATGGTACCAATGTCAGGGACTTCAATGGCTACCTCAAAGGACGTGGATTTTTATCCGTGTCAAAAACAGCACAGATCCTTGATCCTTATTTCCGTTATGGCGTTTTTTCAGCATCAAAATTCACTGCTAAAAAATATGAAGAGGATAAAGAACATCTGCTTGAATATTACAACTCGATCGGATACAGGGATGCTAGTATTTTGGCCGATACAATGTATACAGCGTTGAACGGGCACAAGAATATTGATATCAAGTTGGCAGAAGGCAATAAATATTATTTCGGTGATATCGAATGGAAAGGAAATACAAAATATACATCTGATGAGCTGACAAAAATTTTGGGTATCAAGCGAGGTGATATGTTTAATCAAGAGCTACTCTATAAGCGTATCGGTAAGATACAAACTGCGGATGGCGATGACATCGGGGCTATGTATCTTGATGATGGTTACCTAGGCTTCAATACCGATATCGAAGAAAAATCGATTATCAATGATACCATCAATTATGTAGTAAAAATTATCGAAGGTGAGCAATACACACTGCGCAATATCAATATCAGCGGTAACGACAAGACCCACGAGCATGTGATCAGACGTGAACTGAGAACCTTGCCGGGTAGTAAATTTAGTCGCACGGATATTATGCGCTCTCAACGTGAGATTGCGAATCTAGGTTTCTTCGACGCCGAGAAAATTGGTATCGTTCCAGTGCCGCATCCTGATGGCACGGTGGATATCGATTATACAATGACAGAGAAATCGGCCGATCAGCTCGAATTGCAGGCCGGCTTTGGCGGTGGCTTAGGTATTACGGGTACGGTAGGGGTGTCGTTTAATAACTTTGCCTTAAAAGATATTGGCAAACTCAAGTCATGGGATCCGCTTCCTATGGGTGATGGACAAAAATTATCTATTCGTGGACAAGCAAATGGTAAATGGTATAATTCTATCACCGCAGGATTTACAGAACCTTGGCTTGGTGGCAAAAAACCAAATTCATTGTCTGTGAATATCTATCGTACGTTATTTGCCGGTAATCAGGGATCCAATGTGCTTGGGCATATGACCACGATAGGGGCAAGTGCGAGTTTGAGTAAACGCTTGAAATGGCCGGATGATAACTTTGTCCTTTCATACGGACTTAACTATCAGCTTTACAATATCAAGGATTATACCTTCTTCGAAGATTTTACAAGAGGTACTGCCAACAACCTAAGCGCCAAAATTACCTTGGCCCGTTATTCGGTCGATCAGCCTTTGTATCCTAGAAGCGGTTCTAATATTTCGTTGATTGGACAGTTTACATTGCCCTATTCAATGTTTAGTAATAAGGATTACACCAATTTGGCCGCATCGGATAAGTACAAGTGGATCGAATATCATAAGTATCGTTTCACTGCTGAATGGTATCAGCGTATCAAGGGCAATTTGATTTTAAAACTTGCAACCAAACATGGTTATCTAGGTTATTATAACTCACTGCTTCAATCGCCATTTGAGCGCTTTCAGGTTGGTGGCGACGGACTTTCAGGTTTCACGATTTACGGTCGTGATATCATTGCACAACGAGGTTATGAAATCTATTCAAGTACTGCAGGTGCTACCATCTTCAATAAATACCAGGCAGAGGTTCGTTATCCATTCTCACTTAATCCATCCTCTACGATTTATGGCTTAGGATTTTTCGAAGCAGCGAATGCGTGGGACGGGTTTAAGAGTTTCAATCCCTTCCAGTTAAAACGTTCGGTTGGTTTGGGCGTGCGCGTATTTTTACCTATGTTTGGTTTGCTTGGACTTGATTATGGTTTGGGATTAGACCGATTGACACCGGGTACTAAATTCGGACAAGCTACCAAATTCTCGTTTATGCTTGGCTTTGAACCAGAATAGGTGCTGCGTATCAGCGAACAGCTATGCTATTTAAAATTGTATATAAAGACTCAAATTTTTTAAACATGAAAAAACTACTTTTAATCGCCATCATAGGTATGGCATCCGCTCAGCTTCAGGCACAACGCTATTGCGTTATTGATTCGAAATACATACTCGAAAGCGTGCCCGAGTATAAGCAAGCACAAACCAAACTCGATGAGGCGTCTGCTACTTGGCAGAAAGAAATTGATGCCAAACTAGCCGATGTAGATCGTATGTATAAAGTGTATCAGGCCGAGCAAGTGATGCTGAGCGATGAGATGAAAAAGAAACGTGAAGACGAGATTATTAAAAAAGAGAAGGAGGCCAAAGACCTTCAGAAGAAACGCTTCGGATTTGAAGGCGACTTATTTAAGAAACGTCAGGAGTTGGTGAAGCCGGTGCAGGATAAAGTGTATAACGCTGTACAGAAAGTAGCCAATGCAAAAACCTACGATATTATTTTTGATAAGTCGGCCGACCTTAGTGTTTTCTACGCCGATCCGAAAATCGATAAAAGCGATGACATACTTCGCGAACTTGGTGTGAATCCAGTTAAAAGAAAATAGTAGCGAACCGACTGCCCTTTAAAATTATCATTATATTTGCCCACTTAAAAAAATAAAAAAAAGTACTCAATGAAAAAATTAATTATCGCCATCGCCTTTTTGTTTGCCGGATTATACACGAATGCCCAACAAAAGATTGGCTATATCAATTCGCAAGAAATTATCAGTATGATGCCAGAAGCTAAAAAAGTATCGGCCGATATTGAAGCGTATAAAAAAACCTATACCGATCAGATGTCTTCTATGCAGAAGGAATTGGAAACAAAGTACAAAGCATATCAAGATGGCAACAAAACAATGTCAGACGCTATCAGAACAGTGAAAGAAAAAGAGTTGCAAGATTTGCAAAGCCGTATGGGTTCGTTTGAGCAAACAGCCAACGAAAAAATCGAAGCTAAATTACAAGAGTTATTGGCACCTGTGAATGATAAGGCACAAAAAGCCATTGAAGCGGTTGCTAAAGAAAAAGGCTATTCGTATATTATGGATACAAGTGTTGGTGGTATTATTTATGCCTTACCTGGCGATAATATTCTTGATGCTGTAAAAGTAAAATTGAATATCAAAGACATGCCGGAAGCGACAACACCTGGCGCGCCAAAAAAGAAATAAGTATCAACTGAATAGCATACGAAAAGGCTACCTGAAGAGGTAGCCTTTTTGGGTTTTATCATGATGGATGGGGATATTGATCAATGATGTATTGACATGCTAGTGATCCTGTCCGATTTTTTTCTCCCCGCAAGGTCTCGACGTGCGTAATCATCTCGGGTCTTCAATCAGCCAAACTGCTGTGAAAGAAATGACTATCCGCAGCTAACCCACCCAGCACCCCTTGATTATTCACCACATTCTATTGTGTGGTTTGTACCTTTGATGTTGAAACAACAACTAGACAGATGTGTTACGATGTGGAAACAGGCACCCGTATCGCCCTCAAATATGCCAAGCACCGTGGCGATGCACCCGAAGTCATTGACGCACTCGAAGAAGAGATTAAGCGCTTACAAACCTTCAAACCCTTGTATGCACAAAGCGGCTTTGCGCATCCCAATTTGCTGGTGTTTGCCAACGACAAACCCTTTACACCACAGACCTTTCAATGGGGCCTTATTCCGCACTGGGTGAGGGATCAGAAAACAGCGGCCACCATGATGAAGCAAACCCTGAATGCAAGAGCTGAAACAATGTTTGATAAACCTTCGTTTCGCGACTCGGCCAAGAACAGACGTTGCATCATTTATCTCGATGCCTTTTATGAGCACCACCACGCCGGCTCAACAACTTATCCTTTTCGTATCAGTATGAAAGACGGCAGTACACTTGTTATAGCCGGTTTATGGGACGAGTGGACCGACAAGACGACTGGCGAGATACGACAAACCGTTAGCATCATCACCACCGAAGCCAATGAGGTGATGGCCAATATACACAACAAGCCCAAACTTGCCGGCCCCCGTATGCCCGCTATACTACAACGCAACCTACAAGATGCGTGGCTAGCGCCTTGCCGCTCAGCTGACGATCAGAGGCAGCTACTACAATTTGTAAAACCCATACCCTCCGAGGCATTGACCTATCATACCGTTCAGCGCTTAAAAGGCAAGCAAGCACTCGGTAATGTACCCGAAGCTGAAGAGGAATTTATATACGCGGAGTTTAAAGGGTTTTAGGGTTAGAGAACAAACGGGCTAGATATGGCCATTGCTAGGACTAACATCGCACACCAACAAGGCGACAAAAAATAACTTGCAAATAGTTGTCTGAATAGGTAACTTCGCATCGTGACTTACGACAGACAAGTAATAGCGTATAAAAACTATTTTCTCGACTTTTACGAGGAACTGCC
>JBEISB010000012.1:0-21583 GCA_040375635.1 Chitinophagaceae bacterium
CCATTTTTAGCAATATCCAGTTTGCCTTTTACCAAACCTATGCTTCGTTTTTTTTCTATCTTTTTTGGTTTTGGCATTTTCATATGTTTGAGATTCATTCGACGGAGAAGTATATAGAAACGGTTCCCATCAAGCAGCAATTTACAAAGGAATCTTGGCCTTACCTCAACAAGTTTATTCCTTAACCAAAGCGCATGGACTGAGTTGTTTTTTACATAGCAACAATTTCTTCATACATCAATTCCTCATCGGCAGGGTCGGGGGGTATCATAGAACCGACAAAGTCGCGAATCTGCTGATTAAATGCATCGCCCTCATCAAATAAAAAATCGATACCAATGGGTTGTATCCAAATGGGTAAAGCTAAGGCTTCGATTCGCTCTTTATGAAGATACAGACGGGCAGCATCTTTTTCGGTACACACAATGATTTTCGATTCTCCGGGCATATGCATAAATGCTTCTTTGATTTCTTCGATATCATCTTGGGTAAAGTAATGATGATCTTTGTAAAGTAACGCATGTACCCGATTGCCTGTACTTTGTAAATGCGTTTCGAGCGGTTTGGGATTGGCAATTCCGCAAACGAGTAAAATCTCACATTGTTTAGGAATCGCTTCGCTTTGATGGGTTAAGGAATATAAGGTAGTATATCGGATACAGGTAAAATAAAGTTGCTGATGGGGCAGGGGGGCTATTTCGTTTTGTAATTGTTGTTTTTGCTCTAAGCTAAGATGGGCCGGACATTTAGTCACAATGATGATTTGCGCTCTTTCTGCAGCCTTCGGCGATTCGCGTAGCAAACCAAAAGGCATAATATGATCTCGAGTATACAAACGCTCGTAGTCTGTTAGTAAAATATTCATACCTGCTCTTACCGTGCGATGTTGAAAGGCATCATCTAACAAAATGGCCTGCACATGTTGACGCTGTTGCAAAAGTTGAGGAATAGCCGTCATGCGCTCTTCAGCTACACAAACGGTTAATGCCGGAAACTTATGTTTGAATTGAAAGGGCTCATCACCAATATCGCGAGCATTGCTGTTTTCATTGGCGATGCGAAATCCTCGGGTATATCGCTTGTATCCTCTGCTGAGTGTGGCTACCGAATAAGTGGGCGAGAGAAGTTCAACTAAGTATTCAATATGCGGACTTTTTCCGGTACCGCCAACGGTGATATTGCCCACACAAATTACCGGTACCGAAAATTCGATGGAGGTGAAAAAACCACTGTCGTAAAGTTTATTGCGTAAGGCAATAATGAGTCCGTACAATAAGGCCAAGGGTAACGAAACATATTTGAGCAGACTAACTAGAATGGTTTTCATGGTGCTTTTTTTACCTGAATACATCGACGAGGCACCCAAGCAAATTCGTGTTTTACTTTCTTGGTTTCGATGAGATAATAACCATTGCAAGCATCGTGTATACTTATAAATTCATCTTTGCTAATAAAACCTCTGCGTTTTGCATCGGTATGGGGGGCTGTAAACCAAGAGGCTGTATCCGTATTGAGTACGCCATATCGTTCGGTAAAGGCGGGGAGATAATTACTTCCTTTTCGAATTTGGTTATTGTTTTTTCGATAGGTTCCGTTGGTGCAAAATTCAAAATGACAACTCTCGTTTTCAGTAATTGTGCAACTCGTGCCCGAAAATAAAAAATGAATAACAGAAACACTATCACTTAAATGTGCTTCACCGGCATTGCCATCCAAACGAATAAAACCATGTATACCCGATGTTAAAAATTCGGGGGATCCGGAAATGGCTTGCAAAATAAAAAATACACTGTCGTTATTTACCTGTGTTAGATATAACCATCCGCACGCTTTATTGGTTCCTTTACTATAGCTATACATTCCACTCCGGTCTAGGGCTTGCAGCAGCATCGGAAATAACAGCAAGAATAAGATGATTCTAATTTTCATGAACGGGGTAAAAATAGAGAAACAATGTATTCTAACGTATATTTACGCCCTATATTTTACCCATCCTTTCTATGGTATCAGAAATTCTTGAGATATTAAAATATGTATTGCCTGCAGTTGTCGTGCTGATTGCAAGCAGTGTCATCGTGCATAAGTTTCTTATTCGTGAAACTGAAAAAAAAAGACTTGCCATTTTTTCCGATTCGTCTAAGATTACCTTACAGATGCGATTACAAGCCTATGAGCGACTCGTTATTTTTGTAGAGCGTATGCATCCAAATAGCATGATACAACGTTTTTATACGAAGGACGCTACTGCTCAAGATTTACAATTAGCGATGATACAAAGTATACGCGCTGAATTCGAACATAACCTTTCACAACAATTATATGTGAGTCATGAAGTATGGCAAACTATCATCACGGTGAAGGAGCAAGAAATTACTATGATTAACCGAGTTGGATCTTCCTTGCCCATGGGGGCTCCGGCCGTTGAGTTGGTAAGGGCTCTAACCGAATTTGTGGTGACAGACGAACAGGTATTGCCAACCAGTATTGCTCTTGAAACGATTAATCGCGAAGCCAAACAAGTATTGTTTACGCCCGCTTAAGCGAACATCCGAACGCAACTTCTATGGATTTATTACACGACTGCAAACGGTTTTTTTTTATTGGTGTAGGCGGTGCCGGTATGAGCGCTATTGCCCAGTATTTATCCGGAAATGGATATGAGGTCAAAGGAAGTGATCGCTTATTTTCTGATTCGGCGAACGCAGGTATCCAACATCAGTTGGAAGCGGCTCGCATTCAGTGCTTTCAGCAAGATGGGACAGGCCTCGACAAAGAGGTTGATGTTGTGATTGTTTCGACCGCTATCGAGGATACAAATATGGAAGTGAAGAAGGCCCGAGAACACAATATTCCGATTGTGCTACGCGCTGATTTGTTAGCGGCTATATGTCAGAGTAAACGAACGATTGCCATTGCAGGTACTTCGGGTAAATCGACCGTTACGGCTATGTTGTTTCATATCTTGTACACCCATGGATTATCGCCTTCGTTGATTACAGGTGCCGGATTAGTGAGCTTGCAGAAAGAGGGTTTGATTGGGAATGCCTATTGCGGAAAAAGTGATTGGCTTTTGATAGAAGCCGATGAGAGTGATGGAACGCTAGTGAAGTATAAACCCGAAATCGGGATACTCTTAAGTATCGATAAAGATCATAAAGAACTCCATGAGCTCGAAGAGATTTTTTCGATATTCAAAGGCAATACCCAGAAACAGTTTATCGTGAACCAAAGTCATGCTTTAGCGAGTCGTTTTTCGGCAGACAAGAAGTTAGATTTCGGAGAGGGAACTCGATGGGCAGCGACAGATTTTTATCAAGATAAATTTACCATTCACTTTCAGGTGCAGGATGTGACTGTTGAAATTCCTACGATTGGATATCACAATGTAGAAAATGCCTTGGCTTGTATGGCGGCCGCTGATGTGTTAGGATTAAGTGTGCAAGACTGTGCTAAGGCTTTAGTTTCTTATGCGGGTATTTATCGAAGGCATCAAAGACTAGGATGTGCTAAAGGCATTACGGTAATCGACGACTATGCCCATAATCCGGCAAAGATTGCAGCATCGATATTAGCCTGTCAGCCAGTAGCTCCCAAATTGGTGGCTTGGTTTCAACCGCATGGTTTTGGTCCCACTCGATTTATCAGAAAAGAACTAGTAGAAGAAATATCCCGTGTTCTTCGACCTAATGATGAAATATGGATGAGTGAAATTTATTATGCTGGCGGAACTGCGGTTAAAGATATTTCATCGGCCGACCTAATTCATGATTTACAAGCGAAGGGTATAAAGGCTTTTTTTGTGGCCGACCGGATGGACTTGTTTCGTGAGTTAATCCCTACGCTGCAACAAGAGACTGTTTTGCTTTTGATGGGAGCCCGGGATCCGGGTCTCGAAACATTGGCGGCGCATGTTTGGCAAATGCTCAGCGAACAATAGCCTTGTCAAGTATGGTAACGATTCCTTTATCTCCATAAAAGGAAATAATTCAGTAATTTCGTGGGTTCAAGCAAACCCCCACTATGCTTACAAAATTTCCCATACTGTTTTTGGGTTTCCTGTTGTCTGTCCATACCCTTTTTGGACAATGTTCTAGTACAATTAGTAGTTTCCCCTATTCGCAAAATTTCGAAAGTAATACCGGTGCTTGGGTGAGTGGCGGTACCAATAACGACTGGGCCTGGGGGGCTCCATCCAAAGCCTTTATTACCTCAGCGGGTGGCGGTAACAAATGTTGGGTAACAGGTGGTTTAAGTGGATCGTTTTACAACAATGGCGAGCGGGGGTATGTGGTTAGTCCTTGTTTTGATTTTACGAATTTACCGCATCCTTATTTTACGTGTAAAGTGTATTGGGAGTGTGAGAATACTTATGATGGAACCACGTTTCAATACACAATCAATAATGGACTCACTTGGCATAATGTAGGTGCTGTAAACGAACCGGTGAACTGCATGAATGAGCATTGGTTTAATGCAGGCAGTATCATCAATTTAAATTCAATGGCATCACCTTCTGCAGGATGGGCCGGAACTGCTTTACCTACTTCAGGAAGTTGTCAGGGTGGAGGAGGCAGCAATGGATGGGTGACGGCCAAACATTGTTTAACGAATTTAGGGGGACAAACATCGGTGCAATTTCGTTTTGTGTTTGGTGCCGGAACGACCTGTAATGCTTTTGATGGATTTGCTTTTGATGATGTGACGATTTCAGAAGCTCCTGCTGTGAATGGAGACTTTACTTATGCTTGTACTTCGCAACCGGATAGTTATCAGTTTACACTCAACGCTTCTCCTTGTCCAGATAATTTTTCATGGAACTTTGGTGATCCCGCTTCAGGCACGGCGAATACAAGCACAGTTGCTAATCCTATGCATACTTTTTCTTCGCCCGGAACCTATACGGTAAGTGTGAGCGTTGGCGGTCCTTGCAATCCATCAACAACCATTACCCATGTTGTTTCTATGTTGCAATTGGTGAGTACTGTGGTAAGTGAGCCTTCATGTGCCGGAAAAACAGATGGCACAATTCAGGTTAATGCTGTGAATGGTGTCGGTCCAATGCAATATTCGCTGCAGCCAGGCAACGTGCAGCAGTCTTCATCTACCTTTACTCAACTCGGTGGTGGACAGTACACCTTGTCGGTAGTAGATAGTAAGGTATGTCAATCGAGTTTGCAGACGGTACTTAATAATCCGTCTCCTATGCAATGGACGGAATTTGTATCTAAAGATATCAGTTGTTTTGGTATGCATGATGGGCAATTGAATAGTATGGTGAGTAGTGCCCATGGTGGATTACAATTTTCTCTTCAGCCAACAGGGACCAGTCAAGGCAATGGAAACTTTATGATGTTAAATGCCGGTACCTATACAGTTCAGGTTATGGATGATCATGATTGTTCACTTTCGCGTTTATTCACTATCGCGGAGCCCGATCCTTTGCAATTGAAGTTTATACATAGTACCCCGATTACCTGCAGTAAGGGTGAGGATGGTAAAATAGACATCAATTATACCGGCGGCACAGGGAATCGATTCTATACTTTATTCCCGGGTAGTATTCAAAATACCACAGGCTCTTTCTCAGGGTTGAACGCTGGCAGTTATACAATCATATGCACCGATCAAAATGCATGTAGTCAAACAGCCACCGCCAACATTGCCTCACAAGAAGGCCCTTGTTGCAATCAGGTATTTGTTCCAAATGCTTTTTCGCCCAATGGTGATGGCAAAAATGATGAGTTCTTTTTACGGAATGCGCTAGACATTGAACTCATCGATTTTAAGGTGTATAATCGTTGGGGAGAGGCTGTCTTTATTGCCCAAAACATAAATGATTTCTGGAATGGCCATTATATGGGCCATGATGCAGAGGTAGGCACTTATTATTATCTACTTCGCTATCGATGTAACTCTTCGGGTAAAGAATATGACCTTAAGGGTGATGTAACCTTGCTTCGATAAACATGCCGTAGCATCAAAAAGCCCTTCATGATAAACACGAAGGGCTTTGAAATCGTTTGAGATCTACGGGATTATTTTTCTCCTAAGAAGGCATATCGATAATCGACAACAGGCGTGAAGGTTTCTTTTACGGTACGAGCACTTAACCAACGATATAAATTCAGCATAGAGCCGGCTTTATCATTGGTTCCACTAGCTCTCGCTCCTCCAAACGGTTGTTGTCCTACAACAGCGCCTGTTGGTTTATCATTGATATAAAAATTACCGGCGCTATGGGTAAGCGTTTTCATCGCTTTAGAAATTTCGGCTCTGTCTTGACAGAAGATGGCACCCGTGAGGGCATAATCGGAGGTTTCATCTACCAAGGTGCAAACCTTATCAAATTCATTAGCCTTGTAAGTATAGATTGTCAACACGGGGCCAAAAATCTCTTCGCACATGGTTTGATATTTCGGGTCTGTGGTTTCGATAATCGTAGGTTCAACAAACCATCCTTTACTTGAATTGCATTTCCCACCGACCAAGATTTTACATCGTTTATCTTTTTTAGCGGTTTCGATATACTTCTTGATATTGTTGAATGATTTTTCGTCGATAACCGCATTGATGAAATTGCTAAAGTCTTCTGTTGTTCCCATTTTCATGGTTTTCACTTCAGCTACCAATTTCTTTTTGATTTCGGCCGATAAGTTATCAGGTAAATAGGCTCTTGATGCAGCACTACATTTTTGTCCTTGGTATTCGAAGGCTCCTCTGGCGAGTCCGGCTACAACCGCATCTACTTGCGCGCTAGGATGAACAAGTACGAAATCTTTCCCTCCGGTTTCGCCAACGATACGGGGATAGCTCTTGTATTTTGCAATGTTTTCTCCAATCGACTTCCACATGCCATTAAATACGCCTGTACTTCCGGTAAAGTGAACGCCGGCAAAATCGCGGTGCGAAAAACAGACATCACCCACAACCGGACCACTAGCGTAAACTAAATTGATAACCCCATCGGGTAATCCTGCCTCTTTTAAAATCTTCATGAATAAATTCGCAGAATAAATTTGTGTGTTAGCTGCTTTCCATACCACCACATTGCCGCACATGGCCGCAGAGGTTGGTAAATTACCTCCAATCGCAGTAAAGTTAAAAGGCGTTACAGCCAAAACAAATCCTTCGAGAGAGCGGTATTCAACCCGATTATGCATGCCCGGTCCGGAGATGGGTTGTTGCTGATAGATCTCATTCAAGAAGTAAACATTAAAGCGCAAAAAATCAATCAACTCACAAGTGCTATCGATCTCGGCCTGAAAAGCATTTTTACTCTGTCCAAGCATAGTGGCCGCTAACATTTCGTAACGATATTTTGTTGCCAATAAATCAGCGGCTTTTAAAAATATAGAAGCACGTTGTGGCCAAGGTAAATGCGCCCAATCGTTATGTGCTTTTAAGGCAGCCTCAATGGCGGCTTTTACGTGGGATGCATCTCCTTGATGATACTGAGCCAACACATGTTTGGTTTCATGGGGCGGACGGATTTCTGCTTTTTTTCCTGTGCGTACTTCCTGATTGCCGATGTACATGGGGATATCTAGTTTCCCTTTTTTAGCCGCTGCAAGGGCTTTTTTTAGTTTCCCTTTTTCGGCCGATTTAGGGGCAAATTGTAAAACCGGTTCGTTTGCCGGTGGGGGTAAATGAAAATGTCCGTAGCTCATATTATGATATTAGGGAGCAAAGGTAGCAAAGAAAATGTTTCCTCTTTGGCTCAAATCTTACAGAAATATTCTTGCTGCTAAGGGGTCTTTACAGCGTTGCCACAACTCACGAATCGAGAGTCCGGATACCGGATGGATTTCATCAGCAGCTAATTCGCATAATGGCTCCAATACGAATCGACGCTCCGCGATTCTTGGATGCGGTATTTGCAAGTTGGGTAAAGAAACAATGTCGTCGTTATAAAATAGAATATCAATGTCGATGATTCTTGAGGCCCATTTTTCGTCTCGAATTCTACCCATATCTGACTCTATCTGCAAGCAGGCCTGCATGAGTTGTTGGGCATTCAGTGGGGTAGAGACGGCAAGTACTTGATTGAGGTAGGCGGGGGTGTCTTCTTTACCCCAGGCATCCGTTTCGTATAGCAATGACTTAGCGGTAATGAGGCCCACACGCGCTATGATCTGCATCGCTGCTTGATGAAGATTTTCGGTCCGGTTTCCCAGATTGCCACCTGTAATGAGATAAACACCATTCATACTAAAGGGGGTGGACCTGCAAGCAGAGCCTTTTATTTTTGTTGGTAATATTAATGAAAATTATGCGTCAGTTTTTTAAAATTCTATTTGCCTGTTTCTTTGCCCTCGTATTATTTATCGGGGTGATCTTGTTAACCGTAACGGGTATTGTTGCCGGACTATCATCGGGTAGCGAAAAAAAGATAGTTGATGACCACTCAATTTTACGGATAGACCTCAATCAAGAAATCAAAGAACAAAGTCGTGAAGGTCTATTGCATATTGATATGGTGGGAGATAGCGAAGTACTCGGACTGAACGATATCGTTCGCAGCTTACACGAAGCGGCCAACGATGATAAAATAAAAGGTGTATTTCTTACCATGGGGACATGCCCGAATGGATGGGCTACTTTACAAGAAATTCGAGACGCCTTGTTAGATTTCAAACAGAGCAAGAAATTTATCGTGGCCTATGGCGAAGTGGCCGACCAGAAGTCTTATTATGTTGGGTCAGCAGCCGATCAAATATTCTTACATCCTTCAGGGATGATAGAATTCAAAGGACTAGCCATCAATAGTATGTTCTTTAAAGGGGCTCTCGATAAACTCGAAATCACTACCGAAGCTTTTCACTGCGGTAAGTTTAAAGGGGCCTATGAGCCCTTTAAATTAGAGAAGTTTAGCGATCCGAATCGTTATCAGTTGGGCGTGCTCTTGCAAGATATGTATGCAGCGTTTTTGAGTGCGGTATCAGAAAAGACAAAAATAGACACAGTCACTTTGGCTCGTATGGCGAATCAAGGCACGATCCGTTTTCCTCAAGATGCCTTAGCCAATCATTTTGTGGATGCCTTGCTTTACAGCGATTCCGTAAATCATTTTCTTCAACAGAAAATACAGGTCAGTACAAAGGAGAAACTAAATTGGGTTGATTGCATGGAGTATGCGTCCTCCTTGAATGCTAGCAGCAAATCGAAAAATAAAGTGGCTATTTTATATGCAGAAGGCGAAATTCATGATGGTGAAGGAAATGACGGTATTTACTCGGAGACCTTCGTACGCAATATCCGAAAAATAAGTGAGGATGATAATATTAAAGCCGTTGTGTTACGGGTGAATTCCCCCGGAGGTTCTGCAATGGCGAGTGAGGTCATTTACCATGAATTAGCCGAATTAAAAAAGAAAAAACCGGTCGTCATAAGCATGGGTAATTATGCGGCTAGTGGAGGCTATTATATCTCATGTGCCGGCGATAGCATTTTTGCCGATAATAATACCCTGACCGGTTCTATAGGGGTTGTGGGCGTGATGTTTAATATCGAAAAAATGATGAAGAATAAACTCGGTGTTACTTTCGATCAGGTGAAGACGAGCGAATATGCCGATTTCCCGAATATGAATCGGGAGATGACTGAATCGGAAAGAACATGGATACAAGGATATTTGGATACTACCTACGTCTTATTCAAATCACGAGTAGCCAATGCTCGTCATTTAACTATGGAAGAAGTTGAAGACTTAGCGCAAGGTCATGTGTATAGCGGTAAATTAGCCTTACCATTGAAATTGATCGATGGATTTGGAAACAAAGAAAGAGCGATTGCTTGTGCAAGCGGGATGGCGAAAATAAAAGACTATCGTTTGGTCGAATATCCAAAGCCTATGAGTAAGCTCGATGAAATTTTACAATCGATTAGTGGCGAAAAAAGAGAAGAGGCTATGGCGAAAAAAATCTTGGGTGCCGATTATGTAGTGTACAAAGAGCTCAAAAAAATTCGTGAGCAAGAAAATAAAATTCAGGCTATACTTCCTTTTACCCTCGATATCCGCTAGACTTTTCTGCACGCCGAATCCCTATCTTTGCAACCATGAATAAAGATCATGTAATTCTTGGACTGATCGGCGGAATGATTGTGCCTTTGATAGGGATATTTATCTTTTACATGTTGCGGTACATGCCTCAGCACTTACCTCTCGGCGATTTTGTTTACCTCATGCGTTCGGATGCAAGCAATATTTCAAAAATGATTTCACTTGGATTAATTGCCGCGATCCCCCTCATAACGTATTATAAAAACCGACGCCGTTACAAAACCTTACAAGGGATTTTTATAGCCATCTTATTGTATGCTTCGATGGCTGTCATCTTCCGCTTTCATTTGTTTTAATATGAAGTATTTTTTCATTGCCGGTGAAGCGAGTAGCGATTTGCATGGTAGTCATCTCATAAATGCCTTACAACAAATCGATGCGCATTGTATTGTAACGGGTTGGGGCGGCGATAAGATGCAGGCAGCGGGTTTGCAGTTACAAAAACATATCACTGAGCTTGCCTTTATGGGGTTTGCAGAAGTGCTGCTCAATATCAGAACCATCCTCAATAATTTTTCCCTTTGTAAAAAGCAGATTCTTGAGGCTAAGCCAGATGTGATTGTATTGATCGACTATCCGGGCTTTAATTTACGGATGGCGAAATGGGCGAAACAACAGGGATATAAAGTCTTACATTATATATCACCTACGGTATGGGCTTGGAAAGAGGGTAGGGTTGAGACCGTTCGTAAGTATATCGATCGTATGGTTTGTATTTTACCTTTTGAGAAGGCATTTTATGCCAAACATGGAGTTAAGGTAGATTATGTTGGGCATCCCACGGTAGATATTGTTGAAGCGGAGAAGAAAATACCTTCTAGTATTCGTAAAGAGAAAATCATTGCCTTATTGCCGGGCAGTCGGGTGCAAGAAATCAATAAGATGTTACCCATCATGTTGGCCGTGGTAAAACAATTTCCAGACTACCGCATTATTATAGCCCAGGCACCGAATCTAGATCGTGCAGTGTATGAGCCGTTTTTAGCACAATATCCTTTTGAGCTTTGTCAACACCAGACTTACGATATTATGAAAGTGGCTGATGCAGCCTTGGTTACATCCGGAACGGCTACCCTTGAGGCGGCATTATTTGGGGTACCTCAGGTGGTTTGTTATATCGCTAACCCAATATCGTATGCCATTGCTCGACGGGTAGTGAAGGTGAAATATATTTCTTTGGTGAATCTCATCTTAGATAAACCGGTGCTCACGGAGTTGATACAAGGTAATTTGACTGCTGAAGCCCTGCGTACTGAGCTCGAGCAAATTGTAACGGATACTCCTAGGCGTCGTAGTATACTGAACGACTATCATCAGCTTTGGGAAATGCTACAACAAGGGCATGCCGCTGAAAAGACCGCCAAGATATTATATCAATTAGCTACGGAAAATCAGTCGCCAACCCATCACCAATAAGGCGATTAAAAACAGGAGAATCGAAATTCGGTTCATTCCGTGCATTAATTTTATGTTGGTGTTACTAGGGGCATTGTCATCTTTTTTCTTCAAGTACAGGTAACGGAGAATTTGATTCCACATGTAAAATTATTTTGTCAAAAATAGGCATTTCTTTATCAATAGATTCTATATTTGCCACCCTGTCGAAAGACAGATAGTTCTTAAAAAAGGGGGGGTTAGCTCAGTTGGTAGAGCGCTTGCATGGCATGCAAGAGGTCATCGGTTCGACCCCGTTATCCTCCACCCGTATAACAGATGCGCCCTAAATTGATAAGTCAGTTTAGGGCGTTTTTATTGGGTGAATCGCTATAAGGGGGGTGTAGCGACATAGGGACGAGGTATGCTACACGTTTTATTGTATCTCCTTTCATTTTGTTTAAGCTGTATTTTGGCAGGCCGCTAGACTCCTTCGTTTATTCTGTAGTATATATTGCGCAACTCATGAATGAAATGTTGGTTCAACATTTGTCTACTCCTCTCCACAGAATATTCCGAAAGGGTTTCAGTAAAATGAAGCTCTTTGTTATTTTATTGTGGTTAAATAGGGTACAAACAATCTTAACATGGGAGAGGTTATTACCTTATTTTTCTTACAAGGTTTTTTGTAATTGTTAATCATTTCAGGCAATAAAAAAAACATAGGTTCATCTGAATGGAGCATTCTCAAATGGGTATTTTCGAAGTTTACTATAATTAAGCGGGGCCAAGAAGCGCATATCCGAGTTGTTGCCAGTTTATGGACAGATCTACTACATATCAAATTAATTCAAATACGAAAACTATTCTTTTTAAATAAGAAAAGTTTATAAAAAAAAATAGTTGTTAATTTATCGTAAAGGTTGGCCAGAGAATCTCAATAAGCTAAATTTAATAAAAAAAAATATGAAAAAAATTGTACTTCTCTTTTTTGTTTTATTGAAGCTAAACACGCTACACGCTACCATTTACCGTTTGGGCTTTACTGGGATGCCGGTATCGGGTATAGACTTTAGCTACACCGATTTCGGCTCGGCCCAAAATACAGCTTCAGCAGGTGATACCATACAGGTGTACCAACAATTGTCTACCTCATCTGCGGGCTATACTGTAAGCAAGCCCTTGCATATCATGGGTTTTGGCCATAGTTTGGATGTGAATACCGGGTATCAGGTACAGCAAGTAAAAGACTCAAGTCGGAATTGGGTTTCAATTACTTTTGCAGCAGGTAGTGCCGGAGGTAGTGTAGAAGGCTTAAACCTAAGTGGTGTGACTATTGCTGATAGTAATATTACAGTTCGTCGATGCCGCTTTCAAGAGGGCTTTCAGATGAGCTGGTGGAACAATTGTTCTACTGGAAGTCCTTTCATGATGCCACGGGGCTATAATGGTGGAATTAACCTTTATTTGTCCCCAACATGGGCATGGTGGGGTGCAAGAAACCTTAATAATATTACTATCGATGCTTGTTATTTTGATTCTTGGCAAGGAATTGCTGTCTCAGTTTCCCTCCCTTGGGGCTCTAGTGACTTAAATATAAATAATTTGGTAATCACTAATTGTTATTTCAATAAGCCCCTGCAATTAAGTACCTCGTTAAGTGGTCAGGTAAATGGGGTATTCATGAACAATATCGTGAATCATAAATTCCGTCATCTCTATAGCATAGCTAACTGGGGAGGAAACAATTGTACCCAAGGTATATTTAGTAACTACAATGATGGGATGATTTCAAATTTCGATGGATTTCTCATCAAGAACAATATCTTCAATACCGACGATACCGTTACCTGTCCTTTAAATGCGCCTAATAGCATCATACAAAACAATGTATTTAGTACCGGTGGCAGCTATGCCTGTGTTGGTTTGGGCGGTGGCAATAATATTTACGGAGCCGATATGAATGCCGTATTCAGCAGTGCTTGGAACAATGGCTATGTTTACAACGATAATCAGTTGGCCCTGGCGCCTAATTCGCCTGCTGCGGCGGTGGGTATTTTGGGGAACAATGCCCCTACAGATTGTGGGGTATATGGCGGAGAATCTGGTTTTGGGTATGTACCTAGTGGTATACCGCCGGTGCCTTCTGTTTACCTCCTAACGACACCAGGTGTTAATGCAAGCAGTAATCCTTATCAGATCACAATCAGTGTGAAGAGTCACCAATAAGCTAGTTTCACATGCGATATTGTTTACCTATCGTCTGTGGGTTACTGGTCTTGTTCGGCCTGTTTCCCTCAGCCTCAGCACAAATTAGCCGTGTTGAGTATTATATCGACCACGATCCCGGTTATGGTTCGGCTGTATCTATTCCGCTTAGTCCCGGTAATACGAACATCAATGCGATGGTGTCCATCGACCCTTCTGTACTCAGTTCGGGTATACACCGCTTTGTGGTGCGCGCGCAGGACGCTTCAGGGGCCTGGGGCTTGCAGGAAAGCAAATTGTTTTTTGTGCCTTTCCAAACTTCCGGATCAGGGTTAACTCCTTTGTCGCCAATCACGAAAATTGAATACTACCTAGATCATGACCCCGGACTGGGCAATGCCAATTCGGTTGCCTTTACCCCGGGTGTTGATGTCAGCCAATTGGTAATTCCCATCGACCCTACCATGCTTAGTTCGGGTATTCACCGATTTGTGGTGCGTGCGCAAGATGCCTCCGGGGCTTGGAGTTTGCAGGAGAGTAAACTCTTTTTTGTGCCTTTCCAAACTTCCGGATCAGGGTTAACTCCTTTGTCGCCAATCACGAAAATTGAGTACTACCTCGATCAAGATCCCGGACTGGGCAATGCCAATTCGGTTGCCTTTACCCCGGGTGTTGATGTCAGCCAATTGGTAATTCCCATCGACCCCACCATGCTTAGTTCGGGTATTCACCGCTTTGTGGTGCGTGCGCAAGATGCCGCTGGTGCTTGGAGTTTACAAGAGAGTAAGCTGTTTTTTGTGCCTTTCCAAACCAGTGGTTTCGCTAGTGTACTTCCGAACCTTGGCCGTATCGAATATTATGTAGACAATGACCCCGGTTACGGCAGCGCCACCGCAGTTCCGTTTACACCAGGCAGCAATGCATCGAACTTGGTAATATCGCTCAACCCGGCAGACTATGCCATTGGTCCGCATCACGTTGTGGTGCGTGCGCAAGATGCACAAGGCAATTGGAGTTTGAACAACAGGGATACGTTTCGTGTATTTGCCAATGCAATCGCAACGAACCCTTTGTCTCTGACTGGCTTTAACGCCGATGTCATTGCAGAATTGTCCTATGATGCTGTAGGCTCTACCAACAATGATGTTGACAATTCTGGTAATGTGTGGATGGCTGAATCGTTTAATCCACTGGGTACATCATGGTTGCCCGACAATGGGTTTGTAAGTAGTTATTATGAACCAGGGGTCGACTTTCAATTGCAGCCTTACAACCAAAACAATACCTTGAAGCTACAGGCATGGCAAACAGACAGCTTGATGCTAATGTCTCCTGTTGCATCCGATTCGTTTTATGTGCTCGGGTCTTCCGGCGGCGGTACTTCATTTTCAGTTAAAATGGTTTTTGTTGATAGCTCAGAATATACTTTCAATGGGCTCAATATGGGCAATTGGTATAACCCTTCCTACTTCGGCCCTACAGCAGTCTCCGGATTAGGATGGTGTTATAAGTGGAATAATTCTATTTACAATCACCCTACCGAAACCCGTATGTACAGTACCAAGCTGGTTGTGCCTGCTTCCCATCAGGGGGGGCCTCTACACCACCTGGTATTTCAAAATCAATCTTGGTCTCCCTTGCATGTCTTGGCTGTTAGTTCGGTGGGTTCTTGTGCGGGCTTGTTAAACCCCGGGGCCACCCTGGCGTCGGCAACTAGTATTTGTCCGGGCACACTGGTAACCCTCTCGGTTCAGAATCCAATACAGTCGTCAGGGATATCTTATCAGTGGCAGTTAGCCGACGATTCTGCATTTACTCAAAATGTTCAGGCATTGGGGAATGCGGCCACGCAATCTGTTCAGCCATCGCAGGCTACCTATTACCGTTGTCAGATATCCTGTGCCGGTGGTATGCAGGTATTTTCGGATCCGCTGTTGATTGATATGTTGCCAGTGCCGGTAAACCCAATTTCAGCCGATACAGTATATGCATGTAGCGATAGCATATGGATAGAGGCCGCTGCGGGCTTAACGACTTATACCTGGAATACAGGTGCAAACAGCATGGGTATTTTTGCTCATCATTCAGGTTGGTATTCTGTACAAGTAAGCAATGGGTCAGGATGCCAGCAGGTTGATTCTATTTTTGTGATGTTGCTACCCAATCAAATCCAGTATACTAGCGATTCCATTTGTCAGGGAGAGAGCATTACGCTTTCTATAGGAGCACCTACTTCGATGTCAGGATATTATGGTCCTTATGCCTACAATGGGCATGTATATTTTATCAGCCAATCTTCTATGAATTGGTCGGATGCCAATAACCAGGCGATATTGTCGGGCGGGCATTTGGTTACGGTGAACTCGGCGGCCGAAAATGCATTTCTGACAACAACAGCGCAGTCGCTCGGTTTTGGGGCTATATGGTTGGGAGGTAGTGATGCCGCTATTGAGGGAACATGGCAATGGGTAGACGCTGCACCGTGGAGTTATGCGAATTGGAACTGGGCGGAGCCAAATAATCTTGGCAATGAAGATTATCTGGAATTGGTTGTCGCTTATGGTGGTTGGAACGATTTGGCTGGCTCCACCGCGATTCCATATGCAGTGGAGTTTGATTGGAACAACACTTCTGTTGCCACATTATGGTCAACAGCTGACTCTAGCGTAAGTATTATGTTAGCGCCGAATGTTTCATCTACGTATTGGGTAAGTACAACCTATTTGAATACTACATGTAGTGATACACTTCCAGTTTTTGTATCTCCTGTTCCTGTAACTCATGTAACCGCATCGTCTCAACTCATCTGTTCTGGAGATTCTGTGACTTTTACGGCCACAGGTGCTGATACCTATCAATGGAGCGACGGACAGGTTGGCAATCCGGTTTTGGTTTCGCCTATTGCGAATACCACCTATACGGTTGTCGGTAGCAATGCATTTGGTTGCAGCAATACAGCAACCTATAGTGTTGATGTTCATTTAACCAGCTCTAGCACAAGCCAGGCGACTGCATGTGGGAGCTACACTTGGAATGGATTAACTTATGATTCGACAAACTGCCAAGGCGGTATTCAGGCTTTTGATGGTTCCAATCATTACTATCGCTATGCAACCATCTATGATTGGGATTGTTGTTTGTTCAGCGCAGGTGTTATGGAAGGACCATCATACCCTGTTGATGGACATATTAAAATCGAGTACAATTGCAATGGGGTTGGTACAGTGATTGAGAGTACCGGTGGTTATGCAAGTAGTTATCCGGTTGGTTCCTCATATGGCAGTAATTTTGGTTACGCATCCAACCCAACCTTTTTAAGCTTAGCGGCGAATTCCGGTTGTTGCAATGCCTCAGGTAATTTAGTGTATGTAGCACTCAGTGCAGAACGTGTTACTCCATCTTTTGATTTGCACTTTACCAATGCGTCAGGATGCGACTCAGTTGCTAGTTTGCAACTTACCTTCAGTAATTCGGCTTTGTACTTTGCAGATAATGACAATGATGGGTATGGAGATATCAACCAGAGTGTTGTTTTGTGTACACCATCTGCAGGGTATGTGCAAATGGCTGGTGATTGCGATGATAATGATTCGAGCGAGCACCCCAATCAGGTATGGTATACCGATTACGATCATGATTTGTATGGCACAGGAAATTACCTGCTGCAGTGCACACGCCCGGTAGATGCTTATTTGATATCAGAATTATTGGCAACTGTTGGCGATTGCAATGATTATGATGCTAGCATTCGCCCGGGTGTTCAATATTTTGTATTGAGCAATACGACCAGCTTCCCGAACGTATTGGTAAGTCCACAAAGTGGCGATGCTACAACCAATTTTCAGTTTGAGGTAACTTATGTCGACAGCAACAACGCTTTACCTGCTCCCGGTTTCCCCCGTATCATTCTCGATTATGAGGGCAATGGGTATTACAATAATACCAATGATCGCACCTTAGTCATGCAACCCTACGATGTGAATGATTTGAATACTGCAGATGGTAAGAAGTATATTGCAAGCACTAGCAATCTGGCGTACGGATTGAATTATGAAGTGCTGGTGCAAAATAATAATGCAGGTTGTATCACCCAAGCAGGACCATTTTTGTATCCTGATGTATTGCAAAAACCTGATTTAGAAATCTTTGCCAATGACATAACGTTCAGCACACCCAACCCTCCGGTTTCTTCCTTACTAACTGTTTCGGCTGTGGTTCACAATGAGTCCAATCAGGTAGCTCAGAATTTTTGGGTTCATCTGCGCAATCAGTATGATACCAGCATTGTGTACCCTGATATATTTGTGAATGCAGTAGCACCCTACGGCTCCACAACGGTAAACTGGCAAATTACCACACCTACTTTGCCAGCTTGGTGTCCGATGGAAGTTAGTGTTGATTATACCCAGCAGGTACAAGAAACCAATGAGCTAGACAATACAGCCATTCGTCCTTTTGTTAATGGAAACTTCAACTTGCCGGGTGGGATTCATGTATACCCCTTTGCAAGTCCGGTGGTTCAATATGCAAGCCCGGGTGCTGTTGTAAACATAGGCGGTTTTGCGGCCTACTACGGAACGGCAGTACCGCTTGTCGATTCGAGCGTTGCCGGTGCAACGGTTACTTTTACCTTGTTGGAAACGGGTGCAACTTATTCGGGTTATACTAACTCCTTTGGTAACTTCTTGATTCCGTTAACACCGCCCCCTATACCTGGTACCTATCATGTGAGTGGCACAGTAACCGACTTTACACTGACTGGT
Organism: Chitinophagaceae bacterium; assembly: GCA_040375635.1. Taxonomy (GTDB): domain Bacteria; phylum Bacteroidota; class Bacteroidia; order Chitinophagales; family Chitinophagaceae; genus OLB11. Next base: position 18,406 of record JBEISB010000012.1, read on the forward strand.
AACTTTACGGATAGTTTTACCTTGATTCCCTATGTGTCTACCATCTGCAATCTGCCAGATTTGAGTTTAAATACCAATCCGTCATCCATCATTGTGGCAGGCGGAACGATTAATGGTGTGATGCATGTGAGTAATTATGGCAATGCATCCTCCCAAGCAAGCTGGCTGGATATCAGCAATACAGGTGGTGTCCCTAATTTAAGTGGGGTTGCAATTCCTGCGCTAACAGCAGGAGCCTCCCACGATGTGCCTTATTCAGTTACATTCCCAACACCGGGTAATTATTCAATTTGTGGATTTGTAGATCCCTCTAACACCGAAGCGGAATGTGCTGAGTATAATAACCAGTATTGTCATTATATTACAGTGCTACCTGCGCAACCCGATATTGTACCCTATTACGGACCTTCTGGTAATTCGTGGATATGTAATACCAATGGCGCCTCATTTTCACTGCTTAACCAAGGAGCAGGTCCAACGGGTCCTTTCGATTGTGAGATCGAAATTTGGTTCAACGGTAGTATGATAAGCACACAAACTCATAGTGTTAGCAATATTTATGGGGTTCTGACTGGCAACAATACCTATTCGTTCAGTATTCCGTTTACGCCGGTGCTGTCTGGTCAGTATGAGTTTCATATTAAGGCCGACTTGCCACAAAATGCGATATTAGAAACCAATGAGCTCAACAACGAAGCTATCTATATCCTGAATCTGTCAGTATGTAAACCAGATTTGGTGGCCGGTACTTGCGAGGAATTTAACGTTGAGTCGCCTAATACCAGCTATACCCCGGGTTCGAATATTACCCTGAAAGGCCGAGTTTACAATAGTGGTAATTTGGCCTACATTGGTAGCTTGCAGGTGCATTGGATCCTTAGTGGCGGTACTACATATACCAGCAACATCAATGTAAACCTTGCTCCGGGTACTAGTGTTGCTGTTAGTCATGTAATCACGGCTCCTGTGCCTGCAACCCAGACGCTGACAATGACCATTGACCCAATGGGGGCTATTGATGAGTTGAATGAGACCAATAACAGCATCACCAATGCTATGTGCTGGGATTTTTCTCTTGCTGATTTATGCGGCTATAATTTCTGGTCATCTACTGTGCAGCAATATTCAACCATGTACCTCAGTATAGGTGTTGTCAATCCTGATTTGTATGATGCAGATACCTTGAGAGTCAAATTTCAGGTGAGTGGTCCGGGGATTTCGGGAACATTGGACTTGGGTAATGCTTATGTTTACAACGTAGGACAAACTTGTTACTGTCCGGTAGCTGCAACCTTGCCTGCCAGCTTTGCGTTCCAGCAAACGGGTGTCTATACTTTTACTATGACAGTAGACCCAAACAATCAGTACAGCGAGTGCGACGAAACGAACAATGTATTGGTGCGGCAGGTTACCGTATCTGATTTGCCGGATATGCGAGTGCTCTCCCAATATATTGCCCCAAGCCTGCTCAATCCAGCGGTTAACCAAGCTCTCAGTCTTAACGTAACCTATGAGAACATAGGTCGTTCGAATCTCAATGATCAGATGAGCCTGCAAGTATTGGTAGACAATAATCTGCACCAAACAATAAATGGATTATCGGGGCTGATTACTGGAATTGATACCACGATAGCTATAAGCAGTCCGATTGCATCTAATGTGGTGGGTATACATGTAATTCGTGCCATCATCGATGCGGGTAATCAAGTGCTTGAATCAGACGAATATAACAATGAGGCAACACGCAGTTTTATTGTAGGCGATGCGGCTAATTTATACTTCTCCTCATTCAAAACGCTTACCCTTAATCCTGCCTTGGGAACCAATGTAAACATTAGGGGTAAAATTGCCAATGGGGGGGATCTTCCTTGTGAGGCGGATGTGAAGTTTTACTACGTCAATAATAATCTCGACACGATTTATATTGGAACTCAACATGTAAATGTAGCTGCTCACGATAGTGTGAATGCGACGCAGACATGGATGGTTGCCGATGCACAAACTACCTTGATTGGTAAAATTGTTAATTCTACCCAGTTAGAATATACATATGATGATAATAGCAGTAATTATCCTATTGGGCAGATGTTGGTTATGTGTACGACAACTCCTGCGTGTGCACCCAGTATGATTGGGTCGATAACGGCTACTGTGCTTGGTGGAGAGCCTCCGTATTATATAGTTTGGAATAATGGATGGGTCGGTGATACATTAACAGATAGTACAGGTAATTATACCGTTGTAGTTACCGATGCAACAGGTCAGTCTGTTACAGCATCAGCATTCATTCCTATGTGTCCACAGGCTCTCTTACATACACGCTTTTATCTTGAGGGGTATTATCTCAGCAACGGGGAAATGACACCAGCAATGTATAATCAGGGATTGCCTGCTTTGAATTCATATGTCGATACGGTAATAGTGGAGTTGCATGAAAATGGGAATGGTTATGGATTGGTTGAAAGTGCCCAAGGTATATTACATACGAATGGAATGCTCGATGTTTATTTTTCATCTGCCGTTACTGGTCATAGCTATTACATCGCTATTCGTCATCGTAATACTGTGTATACCTGGAGTAGTAATCCTGTACCTTTAAGCACTAATGCCAATTATGATTTCTCTACTGCTGTATCACAAGCATATGGCAACAATATGAAAGCTATGGATTCGGGTTATTATGCATTTTATTCAGGCGATATTAATCAAGATGAGAATATTGATTTACTTGATTTAGCGCAAATCGAAACCGATATTGTAAATTTTGAAGACGGATATCAGGCAGCTGATTTGAATGGTGATGGTAATGTTGATCTTTTGGATAGTCCAATTTTAGAGGTTAATAGAGCTAATTTTATTTATTCTATACATCCGTAGTTTTTCAAATGCTAGCAAGTCACCGAGGCTGTCTCACAAGGACAGCCTCTTTTTTTAGGACTATTCACAAACACACAAAGTGATAACATAGGTAAAACAGGATTAGGGTTAAAAAGCTTTTGCGTAGAGAAGTGTTAATGGACAGATTTTACCGTTAATAACCAAGACATGTTCTCAGCAAATTATGGTAGAGAACTAAGTAATGAATTTCGATAGAAAAGCGTTTTGCGTGAGTGATAGGAGTGGAAGCCCGCAGCGAGGAACGAGCGAGGACTTATAACGGATAGCACGGCCCGAAGGG
>JBEISB010000186.1:0-4167 GCA_040375635.1 Chitinophagaceae bacterium
CCTTCAGGGCCTGTCCATATTTTTTTTGATCGGTTAACCATTCGGCTTTTCGTAATAATAAAGACGTGGAGAATGGAAATAAGGTGGTAGACATCTCGCAAGCCAACTTGGTATTTTCTTTATCGCTATTGGCTTCGAAATAATCTATCAGGCACTCAAAATCATCTTCCGATAAAGGACTGTGGGGTTCACCATCCTTTATTTTCCGGAATTCGTTGAGTAGATTTTCCATATCCAGAAAGTCATCATCAAAGAAATCATCATTAAACATGAATTGCTTTTTAGGGTTTAGTAAAAATAGCCAAGGTGCCGGAAAAGAATCTTTTTTTTATTTACAATTTATTCAGTACTACTAATAGGGTGTTTAAAAATAATTAACGCTAATGTTGTTCTGCATCTATCTTTGTTACCTTAAAACTGCAACATGACAACCCTCATTACCCTCCACAGTGTGTTACGATGGATATTACTGATTGTTTTATTCGTGGCCATATACCGCGCCTTTACGGGTGGTCAAACCAAAAGGACATTTGATGATACCGATCAAAAAACCGGGCTCCTACTTACCATCACTGCTGATTTGCAATTGTTGCTAGGCTTGGTTTTATATTTTATGGGTGCCCTCGGACTGAAAAATATCCTGAACCAAGGGATGGCAGCCGTTATGAAAGATAGCTATGCCCGCTTTTTTGCCGTTGAGCATATAAGCATGATGCTGATTGCTATCGTGCTATTGCACATTGGTCGAGCCAAATCGAAAAAGACAGCCACAGATGAGGCCAAGCATAAAATCTCTTTCCGGTTCTATCTGATTGCCCTCATCCTGATTTTGGTCTCTATTCCTTGGCCATTTCGGGCAGCCTTTGCTCATTTGGGGTGGATCTAAGGCTACAATCACTTCTTTATACGCCGATAACAATTTTCGATTTGAATTAATCGGGTAAATTCCGTTTCAGCCTATACCTTTGTCAGCCTATGTCAGACGAGATACGCCATGAATGTGGCATCGCCTATTTACGACTCCGTAACCCCCTTTCTTTCTATCACCAAAAGTATGGTACGGCCTTTTACGGCCTCAACAAATTGTATCTCCTCATGGAGAAGCAACATAATCGGGGACAAGACGGGGCCGGAATCGCAACGGTAAAATTGGATGTTCAGAACGGAAATCCATATATGAAACGCATCCGCAGCAATGTGGCCCAAAGCATTTCAGATATCTTTAAACAAGTGCAGCACGAAATCGAGGATGTCGAAAAATTACATCCCGATATCCGTAACTATCCCGAAACGCTCAAAGGATATCTGAGCTTTATGGGCGAATTGATGATAGGGCATTTGCGTTATGGAACCCAAGGCCGAAACAATATCGAATATTGTCACCCGTTTATTAAATCGGATATCAATCCATCTCGCAACTTATGTTTAGCCGGAAATTTTAATCTGGTGAATACAAAAGAGTTGTTTCACTTTTTGCATCGCGATGAACTGGCTTCGTTAAAAGTAGATAGCGACCTCTCGGCGATGATTGAAACAATTCATTATTACCTGCGCGAAGAGGAGGCTAAAAACCCCGATCATATCCATTGGAAGGAAGTATTATCGAAAGCGACTCATTTATTCGATGGCGGCTTTGTGGCTGAAGGACTGTGTGGGAATGGAGATAGTTTTGTGTTGCGCGATAAACATGGAATTCGTCCGGCTTACTATTATATCGACGACGAAATCATCGCCGCTGCTTCTGAGCGACCTGCGCTGATGACCGCCTTTAAAACAACACTCGATAAGATTGTAGAATTACCTGCCGGACATGCATTGATTGTTTATGCCAACGGAAATTACAGTATCGAAAAAATATTAAACAGCGCCGAAAACAAAGCCTGCAGTTTTGAACGAATTTATTTCTCCCGCGGAAGCGATGAGGAAATTTATAAAGAGCGGAAACAATTAGGCCGACTGCTTTCTGAAAAAGTGCTGAAATCGATTGATTACGATTTACGAAATACAATTTTCTCTTTCATTCCGAATACGGCCGAAACCGCTTTTTACGGACTTATCAAGGGAGCCGAAGCGTATCTCAACGAAATCAAATTCAAACGAATTCAATCGTGGAATAAAGATTTCGATGAAGAGAAACTGCGTGAGATGATTGAGCGTAGGGTTAGAATCGAAAAGATCGCCATCAAGGATGTTAAAATGCGCACCTTTATTACCGAAGATTCGGCACGAAATGAAATGGTGCAACATGTTTACGATATCACCTATGGAACGGTAAGGGCCGGTATCGATTCGTTGGTAGTTATCGATGATTCTATCGTAAGAGGAACTACGCTCCGCGAAAGTATTATCCGTATGCTCGATCGTTTAGGGCCGAAAAAAATAACAGTCGTTTCCTCAGCCCCTCAAATTCGATATCCCGATTGTTATGGGATTGATATGAGTAAGATGGGCGAGTTTATTGCTTTTCAGGCTACCGTAGCATTGCTGAAAGAACACGGACAAGAACATTTGATACATGATGTATATGCCGAGTGCTTACAAGCTGAGAAATCGAATAAATTATCGTCGGCTAATTTTGTAAAACGGATTTATAAGCAATTCAGCATCGATGAAATCAACCAAAAGATTTCACAGATGTTGCGGCCTGATGATGTAAAAGCAGAACTCGAAATCATTTACCAAACCATCGAAAATCTTCACGAGGCTTGTCCGCATAATCCTGGCGACTGGTACTTCACTGGCGACTATCCTACACCGGGAGGAAATGCAGTGGTGAATAAAGCCTTTATGAATTATGTCGAAGGAAAAGGTGGACGAGGGTATTAGTCGTTCTGTGTGGTAAACCCTTTGGTGAGTATGCATACAGCTTGACGATTCGGATATGCCGATCTTCTTCTATCTTTGATAATCACCCCTATATTCTAACCTGATTAGTCTTTTTACCTTATACTGATTTCATGATAAAGTACGATAAATTTACCTTAGCTAACGGACTCCGTTTTCTTGTGCATCACGACAGCACCACTCCCATGGTGGCGTTTAATATTTTGTATGATGTAGGTGCCAAAGATGAGAACCCGGCACAAACAGGATTTGCTCATTTATTCGAACACCTGATGTTTGGAGGCTCGGTAAATATTCCCGAGTACGACGAGCCTCTGCAAATGGCCGGTGGTGAAAACAATGCGTATACAACTAACGACCTCACCAATTATTATATTCAATTGCCTGCCCAAAATATAGAAACCGCGTTTTGGCTCGAAAGCGATCGGATGTTGAGTTTAGCTTTTAGTGAAAAGAGTTTGGATGTGCAGCGCAAGGTAGTATGCGAAGAGTTTAAAGAACATTATATCAATAAACCCTATGGTGATCTTTGGAAGCACTTTCGTGAACTCTGTTATACCACTCACCCTTATCAATGGATGACGATAGGGAAAGAATTGTCGCATATTGAAAACGCGGCCTTGCAAGACGTTAAAAATTTCTTCTACAAACATTACCGTCCTCAAAATGCAATTGTTTGTGTGGCAGGAAATATTAGTACCGAAAGAGTGAAAGAACTAGCCGAAAAATGGTTCGGTGATATCGAAGCAGGCGAAAAATATGTTCGTCGTTTGCCCCAAGAGCCCGAACAAACACAAGCCCGTATCTTAGTGCTCGAAAAAGAAGTGCCGGTTAGTGTTATCATGAAAGCGTGGCCCATTGTAGATCGCTTACATCCGGATTATTATGCCAGCGACTTAATTACGGAATTGCTTTCGGGCGGTCAATCATCACGATTATATCAGCGACTCGTAAAAGAAAAGAAATTATTTAGTGCCATCGATTGTTATCATACAGGAAGTGTTGATAAAGGCTTATTGGTGATTGATGGTAAAATATTACCCGAAGTAGATCCTAAAGTTGCTGATGCTGCCATTATGGAAGAAGTGCGCTTACTGCAAGATAATAGGGTGAGCGATGCCGAACTCGAGAAAGTAAAAAATAAAGTAGAAAGTATGATTGCTTTCGAAGATTTGAGCTTGCTGAGCAGGGCGAATAATTTGGCTTTTTATGAATTGCTGGGTGATGCTGAACGCATGAACCAAGAATTTCAGTATTACAGTCAAGTACGTGCTGAGGATATACAACGTTTGGCAATCGAAATTTTTACCGATGCGCACGCAA
>JBEISB010000171.1:0-4900 GCA_040375635.1 Chitinophagaceae bacterium
ATGCTCGTCATTTTCCGGCTTGGCAAGATTGGCGCATTAGTCTCGAAAAGTGGAGAACTATATATTAAAAACAATCTTATAAATAGTAACGACTCTTTTTCGGGCGTCAAACATCCGTTCTCTAAGTGCCCAGGTCCCGCTACTTCGGGCTGCGGTGCTTCGCACTTCCCCTTCGTATCGGGCGCAGAATGAATGTCGTTTATACAAAGGACGGGGAGTAGCGCCTTTAGTTTTCTTCTTTAGGAATGTGTAGATTTTTAAAAATCTCTTCCATCTTAAATACATAATCCAAGGTGTCGTCTAAGAAGAAATGGATCACCGGAATTTTTCGTACGTTGTTTCGAATGCGGCTGCCTAGTTCTTTGCGTAATTCCCAATCTCGCGATTTGATATGGGCTAACATCTTTTCGGGTTCGGGAATATTGTAAATGCTGAGATAAATTCTGGCTTCTAACAAGTCGGGAGTAACCTTAACCTTAGATATCGAAATCATGCCCCCATTGATAATATTGAGTCCTTCGCGCTGAAAGATATCACTCATCTCCTCCTGAATGAGGTTGCCAAATTGTTTTTGCCGTTTACTTTCTTCCATGATCCGAGGTTTAGGGCGTAAATTTACGCCTTTAATTTCTGAATGAAAGCAATCCGTAGTATTTTACCCTTTCTCAAAGGCAAATGGTCGTATGTAATCGCTTACGCAATCTCTAACCTGTTATCGGTTCTCTTTTCTACCATGACAGTCGGCATGATTAGTCCGTTTTTAAATATGCTGTTTGATAAAGAAACGCCTTTGGCTACCAATCCCGGCTTTCATCTCAATAAAGAAGGGATAGGCAATTATTTTAAATATCTCTTATCTGATTTTATTGCGGCTCACGATCATAACAAAGTATACGGTCTTATTTTTATTTGCATCGTAGTGATTCTATCTACGCTGTTTAAGAATTTATTCTTGTATTTCGCCAAGTATATCCTTCACCCGCTCCGCAACGATGTGGTTACTCGCATTCGTCAGCAAGTGTTCGATAAAATTTTACATCTGCCTGTAGGCTTCTTTACCAACGAGCGCAAGGGCGATATTCTTTCTCGAATAACCAATGATGTGAATGCGGTTGAGATATCGGTAATCTCGATGATGGAATTATTGTTTAGCACGCCGATAACGGTTATCTTTTATTTCTCGGTCTTACTGATGATCAGTGCTAAGTTGTTTTTATTTCTGTTGGTATTGCTCCCAATTGCAGGACTCATCATTGGCCGTATCAGTAAGAGTCTCAAAAAAAGTACCGTGAGTACGCAAGAAAAATTAGCTAATATCTTAACCATCGTAGAAGAAACCTTGGGTGGATTGCGCATTGTGAAAGCCTTTCGGGCCGAAGAGAATCGTAGCGCTGCCTTTCGCTACGAAAACGAGCAAGTATATAAGCTTAATAATCGAATTGCGGCTCGTCGCGAATTAGCCTCGCCGATGTCGGAGTTTTTAGGCATTAGTATTTTGAGTGTCATCATTTGGTTTGGGGGTAATATGGCCTTACAACAACCTGCCGAAATAGAGCCAGGTATGTTTATCATGTTTATCTCTTTGTTTTATTTTTTAATCAATCCCCTTAAGGCATTGTCACAAATCTTTTATAACCTGCATCAGGGGCGTGCGAGTCTCGAAAGGATACAGATGATACTTGATGCTGAAAATACGATTGTGGATGCGCCCGATGCTATTCCGATTAGTGCATTCAATCATAGCATAGAATTTAAGGATGTTAGTTTTTCGTATGAGGGTAAGCCTGTGTTGAAGCATATCAATCTCACGATACAAAAAGGACAAAACATTGCCTTAGTAGGGGCTTCAGGTGCCGGAAAAAGCACCTTAGTCGATTTGATTCCGCGTTTTCATGATGCCAGCTCCGGAGATATTTTCATTGACGGTAAGTCTATTCGCCAATATCGCATTGCCGACTTACGTGCTTTGATGGGCGTAGTATCGCAAGAGCCTGTTTTGTTTAACGATACCATTCGTCAAAATATCGCTTTGGGCGGTGATGCACAGTTGAACGAAAAAATAGAGCAGGCGGCTCAGGTAGCCAATGCGCATAGTTTTATTACGCAAAAAGAACAAGGCTATGAAACCGTTGTGGGGGATAGGGGCAATAAACTCAGTGGAGGCGAAAAGCAAAGGGTAACGATTGCTCGTTCGGTATTTAAAAATCCGCCTATCTTGATTTTAGATGAGGCTACTTCATCGCTCGATACGGTAAGCGAACGTCAGGTGCAGGATGCATTGAACAAGTTGATGCAAAATCGGACTTCTATTGTCATTGCCCATCGCTTGTCCACTGTACAGCATGCCGACGAAATTATTGTACTCGATGCCGGCGAAATTAAAGAGAGAGGAACCCATGCACAACTGATTGAGAAAGGCGGATTGTACAGTAAGTTGGTTTCTATGCAGCAGGGGGTTGTCGAATAATAAGGCTAACTTGTATCTTGTTTCTTTAGGCTTTCTGTCTATATTTGAACCATAAACGCAAAACTTGTTATGAAACAACTAGCTGTTACTGCATGGGTATGTATCGGATTGATATCTATGACTTCTTGTACCAAAACGTATACTTGCTCTTGCACCTTTACTGATGCATCGAAAAATTTTGATGTAAAGCTCGAAAAGATGCGCAAGAATGATGCGAAAACGACTTGCGACGACTATAGTCAGTTTGTTGGCAATTGCGTGATTAAGTAATTAGTATCCGTATTTCTCTTTCCAGCGTTCTTGTAAGAAACGCCTCATTTCCTCTTCTCTAGGATTCTTTCCTGGGTCGTATATTTTTCTACCCGACAGTTCGCTTGGCAGAAATTCTTGTCCGGCAAAATTGTTTTCATGATGATGGTCGTAAGCATATTCTTTTCCATAACCTAAAATCTTCATCAGTCCGGTTACGCCGTTTCGTATCGACAAGGGAACGGGTAAGTCGCCCTGTTTTCGCGCCAACATCAGCGCTTCTTCAATGGCCATATACGAGGCATTACTTTTTACACTACTGGCTAAGTAAATGGCACATTGCGATAAAATAATGCGCGATTCAGGATAACCGATTTTAGATACAGCATCAAAGGTGGCATTGGCTAATAAGAGTGCATTGGGGTTAGCATTACCAATATCCTCACTCGCAAATATCAACATACGGCGAGCAATAAATTTTACATCTTCGCCACCTTCAATCATTCGCGCTAGCCAATAAACGGCTGCATTTGGGTCGCTGCCGCGCATACTTTTGATAAAAGCCGAAATAATATCATAATGCTGCTCACCCGATTTGTCGTACAAGGCGATACGTTTTTGCGCACATTCAAAAACCATTTCATTGGTAATTTGCAATGACTGGTCTGGCGGAAATGACTCGGCTACCAATTCGAGTAGGTTGAGTAGTTTACGGGCATCACCTCCTGAAATCTGTAAAAAAGCTTCGTATTCGTGTATGGTAATATCGCGTTGTTGTAATTGAACATCCTGCAGAAGAGATTCGTCTAATAATTTTTGCAACGATAAGGCTTCGAGGGGTTTGAGTACAAATACCTGGCATCGACTTAATAAGGCGGCATTGACTTCAAACGAGGGATTTTCAGTAGTAGCCCCAATTAGGGTAATTTGCCCTTTTTCTACTGCGCCTAACAAGGCATCTTGCTGTGATTTATTAAAACGATGAATTTCGTCGATAAACAAAATGACATTATCCTCGATTTTCGCTTTCCCAATCACTTCTCTAATTTCTTTAACGCCACTCGAGATAGCGCTTAGGGTATAAAATGGTCGTTGAAGAGATTGCGAAATCACAAAAGCCAGTGTTGTTTTACCAACGCCGGGAGGTCCCCACAGTATCATAGAAGGCAGTCGCCCGCTTTCGATGGCGCGTTGTAAAATACTGCCCTGGCCTGTCAAGTGTTCTTGTCCGATTAAGGCTTGCAAGGCAGCAGGGCGCATACGTTCGGCTAAGGGTGTCATACTACAAAGATAAAAGCAAGTGAATTGGCGAGTGTTTTTTCTTTTACATTCAGCGAAGCAATCGAGAGATTGGTCGAAAAGGATATCGAATTGTTTTGTCCTTTGGTAATTGTTTGTAGCTTTCGAAAAATTATTGAGATATGCAAAAGAATCGTTTTATGTTATTGTTATCAATGTTCTTGTTGTTGGCTGCGGCTTGTACCAAAGGGCCAGGAGTAGGAGGCAGGGCTTCAATAAAAGGAAGGGTATTTGCTCATAATTACAGCAATTCCTTTTTATTGAATGATTCTGGATACATTGGCGGACAAAAAGTATATATTAAATATGGCGATGAGCCAGGGGTAGGTGATGATGTGGATACCGACAATACAGGTACATTTTATTTTCCGTATTTGCGGAAAGGGAAATATACACTTTATGTGTACTCGAAAAGATTAACCAATAATACCCTCGATTCTGCAGTGGTTCAAACTATTACGATTTCTGATCGTAAAGAAGAAGTAGAATTGCCGCAGTTTAATATCATTACTTTCAAAAACTAATGCAATTAAGGGTGAGGCTACTTGCGTATTTAATGCTTGGGTACTGTCTAGCGTTTTCAACGCGGGCGTATGCCCAGTCGCCGGCTTATCCGGATGCAGGACAATGGAATACCTTTAATATCAGTTATAAACTCAATAGTCATTACAGTGTGCTCTTTACCGAAGAGTGCCGCTTGCGCGAGAACTATAGCCGCTTGAATTTATTTTATACCAATTTAGGTCTGGAGTACAAATACAATAAATACTTCAAAACCTCATTGGTTTATCGCTGGATCGACAAATATCTCGATGAAGATGTTTTTAGTTTTCGACATCGATTGATGTGGGATGCGTCGGTAAAATATAATTACAAAAGTTTTAC
>JBEISB010000127.1:0-6752 GCA_040375635.1 Chitinophagaceae bacterium
GGATGCAGGATTAGTTCAGTTTAGTCCGTTTGATACCATTAAATACAATCAATTGTATGTAAGCTCTGATCAGTCTCGCTTTGATAAATCATTACGTCAACAACTATACGGTAATATCACGAACACAAATAACATCGACATTGATAATTTGGATCCAAGTACTTTCAAATTGGATATGTTCTCAGCCGACGATTTGTTGAATAAAGGAAATGATGTAGTTGGTTACTCGGGGTATGATTATCTCGGGAATAAATTGAAAAAGCAACCAAGCTTTAATGACTTCTGGACTAAACTCGATTCTCGTGGAGATAACGAAAGACCGATCGGTGCCTTCCGTCCTATTTATATGTTTGGATATGTGTTAGATCGCTTTAAGTACAAAGATTTATTTTTTAACATTGGAATGCGTATTGATAGATATGATGCGAACCAAAAAGTATTAAAAGATCCGTATTCATTGTACGGCGTTCGTAAAGTATCTGATATTGGAAGTTCATTATACGATTTAGTAGTAGATAATGATGGCGCTTCAGCCCCAATGCCTTCATCATTTGATAGTGATTATGTGCCTTATGTTGACAATAACCAATCAAACAAACCCAAAATTGTTGGGTATAGAAAAGGAGATGTATGGTATGATCCTTATGGGAAAGAAATTTCAGATCCAACGATCCTTTCTGGTTTATATGCGAATGGTTTACCAATCGAGCCTTGGTTAAGTGAACGTATTGATAGTACAAACAGCATTAAAGGGAAGAATTTTAATCCAAACAATTCGTTCGAAGATTATAAACCACAAGTAGCGATATCTCCTCGTGTGCAGTTTACATTCCCGATCTCCGAAGAGGCATTGTTTTATGGTAACTACGATGTGGTAACCCAAAACCCAACAGGTAATAATTTTGTAACTCCAGATGACTATTACTTTTTGTTGGAGCGTCAGGCAGAATTGTCGAATGCCAATTTACGTATGGAGAAAGTTATCAAATACTCTTTAGGTTATCAGCAAAAAATAACAAAGAGAGCAGCGTTAACAGTAGAAACTTTTTATCAAGAACGTAAAAACCAAATTCAATTACAGCAGTTCTTATTAGCATATCCTATTACCTACAGATCCTATGGTAATCGTGATTTTTCGTCAACCAAAGGGATGACGGTTAAGTTAGATTTCCGCAGAACAGGTCCTATTCGTATGAATATCGATTACACCCTTCAATTTGCTGAAGGTACAGGTTCGTCTACCTCTTCTCAACGTTCACTATTGGCAACAGGTCAGCCGAATTTGCGCAGCGTATTGCCTCTTGATTTCGATAGCCGTCATATCCTTAACGTGTCTATGGATTATCGTTATACCGGAGAAGATGGAAAAAACAGAGGTCCGAAAGTGGGTAGCAAGTATCCATTCGAAAATTCTGGTTTGAATTTGATTTTCCGCACCAATAGCGGTACACCTTATACTCGTTCTTCATTAGCAACGCCATTAACAGGAGGCGACTTTAACAGCACACCTATCATTGGAACTGTAAATGGTTCTCGTTTACCTTGGTTTTATGAGTTTGGTTTACGTGTCGACAAGAGCTTTAGTTTAGGTAATTATGGTAAATACAAAAAGCCGGTTTTCTTAAACGTGTATACCAATATCCAAAATCTATTTAACACTCAAAATATTATTAGTGTTTATAAGTATACTGGCGTGGGTGATGATGATGGATATTTAACTTCACCACAAGGACTGCAAGCCTTGCAAAATATTCAATTTAAGCAGTCTTTTACCGACCTTTATCGTGCCCGTCTTGTTAACCCAGGAAACTATGGAAACCCACGTCGCATGAATGTTGGTTTATTATTAGAATTTTAATCTGATCAATTATCCCGAAGATGAAAAAAATAAATATAACGATCGTATTGATGATATTGGCTACGGTTTCTATGAATGCCATGCCGAATATTGGGGCTAAAAAGCGTCCTACTTCGCTTCATAAAACAGCAGCAGGTTGTAACCAAACTACTGCCGTTATCGATTTGGATGTGAACAATGTTCGCGCTCATTTGATGAATGGAGGTGATATGTGGTGGGATAGACCAACAGGTAATGCCTCTTATGAAGTACCGAAAGGAAGTAACAAAAATTCATTGTTCGCCGGTTCGATTTGGATTGGTGGAAAGGATGCTGCTGCAGGTAATGCCATTCGTGTGGCTGCACAAACCTATCGTCAAAGTGGTAACGATTATTGGACAGGTCCCTTAGATCCTACTACAGGGAGTGTTGATTTTCAAACCTGTGCCGATTGGGATCGTTTCTGGAAAATTAATGCCTCAGATGTAAGTAAATTCCGTGGCTTATACGCAGGATTAGATCCAATTACGGATTCGACAACTGTAAAAAGTAATATCCTAAACGGTAATGTTCCTGATATCATTAAAGAGTGGCCAGCTCGTGGTAATAAAGAAATAAAGACTGCAACGGGTGGCGTGATGCCGATTTATAACCAAGATTTGGCTGAGTTTATTGATGTGAACCCTAATGATGGCCCCAATTATAACTGGAAAGCGGGAGACTATCCTAAGATCTCTGGAGACCAATACATCTGGTGGATTTTTAATGACAAGGGAGATGCTAAAACGGAGACGACGTCTGAGTCTATGAACCTTGAAATTCGTGCTGCTGCCTTCGCCTTCGCTACCAATGATTGTTTGAACGAGGCTACGTTTTACAACTACAAAATCAAAAGCTTAAGTGCATTTGATCTTTCTGATACCTATATGGCAACGTGGTGTGATGCTGATTTAGGATATGCGTTCGATGATTTTGTGGGATGTGATACATCAAGAGGTTTAGGAATTCTGTATAATGGTGATAGTTACGATGACGGGGTTGCCGGATATGGATATGAAATTCCGATGGTGGGCGTTGACTATTTCCAAGGGCCTACCTATTTCAACACAAATACATTGAAGGATACGGAATTGAAAATGACGGTATTCACGTATTACAATAACAATTTTGATGATGATGGGAATCCGGAAGCATTAGATGACTACTATCAATACATTACTGGTTTTTGGAAAGACGGTCAGCCATTCACAACAGCATGTACAGGTCGTGGAACAGGTGCATCTACCAAGTTCATTTTCTATGGCGACCCATGTAAAGGGGGCTGGACGGAAGTATCTTGCGGAAATACACCTAGCGATCGTCGTTTTATTCACTCATCAGGTCCTTTCCCTCTGAAACAAGGAGCACCTGCAAGTAATATCACCATTGGTGCTGTTTGGGTTCCGAATGCAGGGGGTGGTAAATCTGCTTGTTTCTCTAAGATTCAGGTTTGTGATGATAAAGCACAAGATTTGTTCAATAATAATTTCAAACTTCCATTTGGGCCGCAAGCGCCGAAAGTGGTTGTGCAACCGCTTGACAAAAAGCTCATTTTTGATTTAGATAACCTTCCTCGTTCTAATAATTTCGGAGAAGGTTATGGTACCAACTTGAGTGATAAGAAGTTCATCGAAATTTCTAAGAAAGCATACATGATTGGCTCTCCTGATTCTACGTATAAGTTTGAGGGCTATTTAGTATATCAGTTAAAGAATAGCAATGTGGCTCTTTCGGATATTCGTAGCAAAGATGGTTCTATCAATACCGATAAGGCTCGTTTGGTGTACCAATGCGATAAGAAAAATGGCGTGAAGCAATTAGTTAACTTCGAACAAAGTACAGATATTAGTCAAACGTACTTTGTACCGAAATTAATGGTAGAAGGCGCAGATAAAGGAATTCAACATTCATTTTCAATTGCTCAGGATGCCTTTGCCACCGGTACTTCGAAAGGATTGGTAAATTATAAATATTACTATTATGTTGTTGTGGCGTATGCCTACAATAATTTTGCTGACTTCAACGCGGCAAAAACAGACTCTACCCAAGATAAGCAATATTTAGAGAGTCGTACTGATGGTAATGAGCAACCGATTCAAGTAATCAAGGCAATGCCTCATCCGGCTACGGATAGTTTGTATATTCAAACCTATGCTGATTATGGCAGTGGTATTCAGTTAACGCGTTTAGCGGGTATTGGTAATGGAGGTAATGCATTAGAGCTTACTGAGGCCTCAGAAGAAGAAGCGTTAGTTTCTCCTTACAGAAGCAAAACACCTTCTTACAAACCAGGCTATGGTCCAATGACCATGATGGTGGTAAACCCTGATAGTATTAAGTCAGGCAATTATCAAGTATGGTTCCAGGTTGATTCATTTAATACGACAACAACAGGAGAAACTTTTGATGGGGCTTATGCACCAAAAACAAAATGGTCTGTTCGTCGTGTAGATAATCCATTAGATACCGTTTATAATGAAGTCGCTATCAGCGAGTATAGCGAAAAGTATCTTCGTAAATATGGTGATGTTGGTTTTGATTGGGGGATTTCTGGAGGTGCCGTGCAGCAAATTCGTCCTGGAGATAATCCTAAGAGTACGGAGAATGGTCTCATTAGCTCAAGTGTAATCTTTGACAATGTCAACAATCCGTGGCTGTCTGGTGTACCTGATGAGGATGGAGAATCATTCAACAACTGGATACGCGCTGGCGTTGATTTCCAGGGTAGAATTGCTTCACAAACAACATGTACCTTAAACGATTATGATAATGCCTATGATTCACCTCCTGGGGGAGATACACCAATTATTAATAATGTAGATCAACTTGGGACTTTCGAAAAAGTAGTAGGAGGTACGTTTAGTCCTTATAACTTAGTCACTAACCTTAATCTTGATGAATGTGGTTGGGGGCTTATGTACGGAACGGGTGATCGTACCATCAACAAATTACAAAATGTTTATGGCGTCGATATTGTATTTACGGCCGACAAATCGAAGTGGAGTCGCTGTCCTGTTATTGAGATGACAGACCATAGTGGTGCGTTAATTTCAGAAGGCGGGGCTTATAAATATAATATTCGTAAGCATTTAGGTTGGAATGGTGATGTAGATGGAGCCGGGAATCCCGTTTATTCTACAAATCCTGCCGATAGCGGTATGAGCTGGTTTCCTGGCTATGCCATTAATGTTGAAACTGGCGAAAGATTAAATATTTGTTTTGGCGAAGAGTCTGCCAATATTTATGATCGTGGAAATGATATGCTTTGGAATCCAACCAGTCGTATCACAGATGAAATTAGTTTTGCTTCTCGTTGGGCAGGTAAACATATTATTTATGTTTCTCGTACTCGTTATGACGAAGGAAATTGGTTAGCTACCCGCATGCGTGTCAATTCAAACAGTAATTCTAAACCAGAATTGCGTGAAGCTTATCGCACGATGATGTGGGTGGGCGTACCTCGTTTACGTCCTGGATATGCCTTTACGTCAGCAGCTAAAGGATTTATCCCAACAACGGCTAGGGTTCGTGTTCGCGTAACTCGTCCGTACGCAAGATATTATCCGGATGCAGATACAGCCAATACATTAAATAATGGATGGCCAGTTTACAGCTTTAATACTAAGGATATTGCCCCTGCGAAAATCGGTGACTCACGGAATGATTATACGAATAATAAAGACGAAATCTTTAAACGTATTTTTATGGTCCCTAATCCATATTACGCTTATTCTGAGTACGAAGAAAATCGTTTAGAAAATAAAGTACGTATTGTAAATCTTCCGGAAAAAGCAACCATTAAAATCTTTACAGCGGATGGTGTGTTGGTAAAAACAATACGTAAGAATGATTACAAGACTAATTTTGTAGATTGGGATATAAAAAATGAAAAAGGGATACCATTGGCTAGTGGAATGTATCTGGTACATGTAAATCTGGATGGTATTGGCGAAACAATTCTCAAGTGGTTTGGAGCTATGCGTCCTCTAGATATTACTAGTTTCTAATTCTAATTATTGAATCATTAAGTAAAGCAAATTATGATGAACAAGAAAATCAGATTGACGATAATAGCGATTGGAATGACTTTATCTGCTGTTGCAGCGAATAAAGACAGAACCGGTCAGGGAAGTGGCAGTGAGTTACTTCTAAATCCATGGGCTCGTTCAGGTGGATTATTTGGATTGAATTGCGCCAATGTAAGTGGTATAGAAGCCATGAAGTGCAATATTGCCGGACTAGCACACCTAAAGGGAACAGAAGTTGGATTAGCCCACACTCGTTATTTGGCAGGTACGGGAATGAGCATTAGCAATCTTGCCGTTGCACAAAATTTGGGCGAAGTAGGCGTTCTTGGCGTTAATATTATGAGTTTCAGTTTTGGAGAAATTCCAATCACGACTACCACATCACCAACGGGAGGTATCGGTACTTACAAGCCTTCATTTTTAAATATGTCGGTTGGCTTAGGTCATACTTTTTCTAAGAACATGTCGGCTGGTCTTTCGGCTACCTTTGTAAATCAGGCAATCGACAATATCAAAGCCAATGCGCTGGGTTTCGATGCTGGGGTTCAATACACCAATGGGAAACGTGATAATTTACATTTAGGAATTACCCTCCGTAATGTAGGTACAAACATGCGTTTTTCTGGGGATGGTTTTGATTTCAATGGAACTAGTCCTGATTTGTCGACTGAAATTACGGTAAAACAACGTTCTGAGAAATTTGCCTTGCCATCTCAATTAAGTATAGGCGTTGCGTATGATTTTTATCTTGATGAAAAGGCTACGGCTGATGATGAAAAAAAGAATGATATGCCGAAACATAGATTGACCCCTATGTTCAGCTTCATCTCAAATGCTTTTATTAATGA
>JBEISB010000128.1:0-6752 GCA_040375635.1 Chitinophagaceae bacterium
CTTCGCAGGCTTTGCCTGTGCGGATAATAATGTAATTAGTTTATGTTTTTAGGTACCTTTACGGAAAAGCATTTGTTTTTCACTAAAAGGAATGATGCAATGGATGAGGTTGAGAGTGGTTGTTATCAATCGATATCCTCTGCTAAAAAAATCGGGTGATTCACGAATGCTTGATAATCTTCATCCTTTCATAGCCCCAAACGGTGAGACCTAATAACAGCATTCCATAGATAAAATCTTCTGCTGGAATCGTCAGCGCTCGGATACCTGAAAATTCACTCGGGTTATATTGAACAATAGCTTCGTCTAAACCGGTTCCCGTCAGTAATCCATTCACAATAAAAAAAGGTATTAAAAGTATGGCATAGGTTTGCAGATAAAAGCCTAACCATTCTGTTTTGTGGGTTGCTTGAAGAAAAATACCGCAAAGCACAAACGCACTGCAAGTATAAGCTTGTTGGCTATTGAGTATACCTGTCAAGATGAGGATCCCACCCAAAACCAGACTCATCTTTGAAGCGTAAGCATTCCACTTTACTTTCATGTGTAGCACCCGCAAGCAATGGTAGGTGAATACCGAAGCATAAGGGATACAAAAGAAAAACATAACTTCTTCTATAGGTAAATTCGCAAGGGAAAGTCCGGTGACATACTTAGGATTAAAATGCCATACTCCCATGTCGGTAAATAATATGTCCCACAAGATAAAGAACAAAGAAACAGCTAGGTTAGGCAAGAAATAATATTTCCACTCTTTATAAAAGGCGAGCCTTGGATGAAATGAAAATAAAAATGGAACGATAATCGCTCCGAGGTCTATCCAAGCATACGAAAAATGAGTATTCATCTAGTATATTAAGAGTTTAATATTTTTGATTTGCGTGCTTCCCGAAAATACTTCAAGGGTACCCACAACATACCAAAACACTCACCATCTTCTTTGCCTAAATGTTTGTGATGCACTTTGTGGGCTTTTCGAATCGCACGGAAATAAATAGAATTGGCATTCCGTAACCAAGGAAATCGTTGATGAATAAAAACGTCATGCACTAAGAAATAACAAAATCCGTATACAGCAATACCTGTACCTATCCAGAAATAGGGTAGGGATAACCCTTGCCATGTACCAATGATGAGTAGCATGATACCGGGTGTGGCAAAAATCAAAAAGAAGTAATCGTTTTTTTCAAAAAATCGATCTTCGCCCTTGTAGTGATGATCTTCGTGGAGTTTCCACAACCAACCATGCATCAGGTATTTATGAGCCAACCAGGCCACAGCTTCCATGCCAGCAAAGCTGAGCAGAAAAGTAATAATATTCATGAGGATCATATCAATAATTGATTTTAATGTGATGGATTATGAGCGTGAATTTGTTCGATGATGCGATGAAACCAAAAGGTAAATCGATCAGGATGATCATACAGTTCTTGGGTCAAATCGGATGAAGAGATATATCGCCAATCACTAGCTTCGTGAGGATTCAGAATGGGTGTCTGATTTGTATGCCCAAAAAAAACGTGGTCGAGTTCGTACTCAATCAATCCATTTTCTAAGGTGGTTTGATAGATAAACTGAAAGGCAGGAGAAAGTATGGCCTGCATGCCCATCTCTTCACCTAAACGTCTTTGAGCCGCATCTATGGTTGCTTCTCCCGGGCGTGGATGTCCACAACAGGTATTGGTCCATAAGCCTGGAGAGTGGTACTTAGAAGCGGCTCTTTGCTGCAAAAGCATATCGCCATTTTCGTGAAAAAGGCATACCGAAAAAGCACGATGCAATAAGCCTAAACGATGGGCCTCTATTTTTTCCATCGTGCCAATTTCATGATCTTGTTCGTTGATCAGTATCACCTGTTCCATGAACTACAAAAGATTTAAATTATGACGAATGTACGATGTAGCCAATAATACCATCTTCTGACTATCCGGTATTCTGATTCTCTCTTTCAATACGCGTTCGGCGCAAAGGGCCTGTATTTTACGATATAAAGATCGGTAGTAAATAAAGGCTAAATACACACCAAAACGAGAGTGCTTCGGTAATTGCTTGATTCCTTCAAACCCCGCGTGAAAATCAGCATCAATATCATTTTCGATGGCGCGTTTACTTTCGCTATTGAAGGCATGAACCGACAATTCAGGGAAGTAGCAACGATTTAATTCGAGGGTATCTTCTTTTAAGTCGCGTAAGAAATTAATTTTCTGAAAGGCAGAACCTAACTTCATGGCAGCCGGGGTGAGGGTTTCATAAAGGGCATGATTGCCATCGCAAAAGATACGAAGACACATTAAGCCAACAACTTCTGCGGAGCCTAAAATATATTCATCGTAACTTTTTTTATCATGCTGTTGTTGATCAAGATCCATACGCATACTCTTTAAAAAAGTATGGATTAGGCTGTGGTCAATTCCGTATTTATTGACAGTCTGCTGAAAACTATTGAGGATTGGATTCAGACTTATTTTTTCTTCAATGGCTAAAAAGGTATCTTCTTCAAAACGACGTAAGAGCTTGCTTTTATCATAACCATGAAACGAATCTACAATCTCATCGGCAAATCGAACAAAGCCATACACGTTGTATATAGGCTCACGAAATCTTTTACCGAGCAATCGGATAGCCATAGAAAAGGAGGTGCTATAACGCTTGGTCGTTAAGCAACTTGTATCATATGAAATTTGGTCGAATACACTTTTATCGGGCATAGCAATTAGTGGTTATTATGAATCAATTGGGCAACAATCTTTCCCGAAATCAGAGAGGGCGGCACGCCAGGACCTGGCACGGTTAGTTGTCCGGTATAATAAAGGTTTTTTACTTTTTTACTTTTCATTTTTGGTTTTAGGATAGCCGTTTGCTGCAAGGTATTTGCCAAACCATAGGCATTCCCTTTGAAGGAGTGATAGTCGTTCACAAAATTCTGATAGCCATAATCCTTTCGATAGACCACATGATCTCGGATATTTGTTTGCAGTCTTGTTTCTAAACGATGCATGACCATCGCGAAATACTGTTGATGAATTTGCGGATTGTCTTTTAATCCGGGGGCAACAGGAATGAGGATAAACAGATTTTCTCCATTTTCGGGAGCAACACTTGAATCTGTTTTGCTCGTCACAGAAACATAAAACAAAGGTGAGCTTGGCCAAGCAGCATCCGAATAGATCTCGTGAGCATGTTGAGAAAAATCGGTATCAAAAAATAAATTATGATGCAACAGGCCATCTAATTTTTTATTGAGTCCAACATAGTACAAAAGGCATGATGGAGCCAATGTCCGTTTGTCCCAATAAGATGGCGAATATTGTCTAAAGGATTGAGGTAGTAACTCTTGTTCGATATGATGATAATCGGCGGCTCCGATAACCACATCGGCATCATAGGTTCGTTTGGCCGTAATCACCTGCTGGATAGAATTTTTATTCCAAGTAAAATCAGTCACTTCTTCGTTGCAATGAAGGGTAACGCCAAGTTCTTGCAGCAAAGAAACCATGCCCTCAACAATTTTACCCATGCCTTGTTTAGGATACCATGTGCCCAGTTGCATATCGGCATAATTCATCAAGCTATATAAGGCAGGAATATCTTTAGGTTGTGCCCCAAGAAACAAGATTGGAAATTCTAGCAATTGCAGCAGATAGGGATGGGTAAAATATCTTCGTATATAGGTAGAAAAAGGAGTCAGTAAGTGTAAGCGAAACAGGCCTTTTAAGACCCTGATGTCTGCAAATTCAAAAATATGATTACCTGGTTTTTGGACAAGGTCTTGCATGCCCACTTCATATTTGTATTGCGCTTCACGAAGAAATTGCTGTAGCTTTATCTTACTCCCGGGTTCAAGTTTTTCGAAGAGCTCTTCGATAGCTTCCATGCGATCGGGTACATCGATGATATCTTGTTGGGGAAAGAAAACCCGGTACGAAGGCGATAATCGCTCTAAGGTGTAGTAGGCTGCAGTGGATTTTTGGAAATCGGCAAAAAATCGGTCAAAGACATCTGGCATCCAATACCAACTAGGCCCCATATCAAATCGAAACCCATCTGTCGAAAAGACCCTAGCCCTTCCGCCGGCTTGTTCGTTTTTTTCGAGTAGGGTAACGGCATAACCATCTTTTGCCAAATAGGCCGCCGCTGATAGTCCCGAAAAACCGGCACCAATAACAATTGCCTTCTTTTGATTCGCCTTCATCTAACGAACATACCATTTTTTGGTTGATTTTGACGGATTTGAAAGTTTATGCTATCAAGAAATTTTCAATACCTATACTTATCGATATTATTGATACTCTTTTGTCTGTGGGATCACTTTTCAAACAAGCCATCCAAAGCATAAAATCAAGATGCTTATTTGATACCAGAGATTATTGTTGTTCATTTGTTGCTGATTTCAGAATTATGCAGGGGATAAAAAATATTATTTTTGATTTAGGGGCTATGATTCTCAATATAGATTATGCAGCTACGCAACGTGCTTTTGAGGCATTAGGGATTTCCCAAACCCATTTGTTTTATTCGAAGGAGACTCAGATTGAGTTATTTGATCAATTAGAGACAGGTAAAATTACTGAACCCGAATTTGTGGAGGCGATTCTCCAATTGTCGAATAAACCCTTGCATTATCAGGATATTATCAACGCTTGGAATGCAATTATTTTAGATTTTCCCTTGCGTCGACTACAAATCTTACAACAACTCCAACTGCATTATAATACCTATTTGCTCAGTAATACGAATGAAATTCATGAGAGAGAATTCAATAAACGACTACAGGAAACCTGCGGCTATCCGAGCCTTGCTGTCTTTTTCGACCGGGTGTACCTCTCTCATCGGGTTGGATTACGGAAACCCGATCCGGCTATCTTTACCTTGATTTTGGAGCAAAATCACTTACAGGCTGCTGAGACTTTATTTATCGACGACAGTCCGCAACATATCGAATCGGCCAAGGCATTAGGGATTCAAACCATACACCTCACGGCAGACATGTCGATAGAGGAAGATATTTTTAAGGCAAAAAACTAATCAGTTTACTTCTTCATAGTCTACGTAGTCGCCAAGTCCCGTATTTTTTTCTTTGGGTGTCGATTTTGCCTCATGTGGGTGGGTATGACTCGTATTGGTTTTCCGGGTGTTGGCCTGAGATGGGGCGCTATTATCGAACATGGGGTCGATAAATACGCGCAATAATTTCATGATAATATAGCCAAAGGCCAAGTAGAATATAAAACGGATCATATTAACCGTAACATTTTTTTCAAAAGTACGGGGCATCGGTATATTCTGCTCATAAAAGAAGTTATATATGGGAATTTAACATTTCGGCCCAGTTTTTGTATTCTGATGCTCCTGCGCTACTTTACACGCAAATTCTATAGATTATGGAAATTAAAGCCCCATTCAATGTACAAAAGTGGATTGATGAAAATCGACATCTGTTAAAGCCACCCGTTGCTAACAAGAGCCTTTACCCTGAGGGTAGTGATTTTATTGTTATGGTGGTTGGCGGTCCAAATGCTCGAAAAGACTATCATTTCAACGAAACAGAAGAGCTGTTTTACCAACTCGAAGGAAATATTACCATAAAGACCCAACAAAATGGCAAAATGGTTCCGGTGCACCTTGGTCCCGGCGATATGTTTTTATTACCCGCCAACACACCCCATTCTCCCGGTCGTACCGAAGGGTCTATCGGAATCGTTGTGGAACGGGTACGGAAAGGACAATCGATGAAAGACGGACTGATGTGGTTTTGCGAAAACTGCAATCATAAATTATATGAAGTCTATTTCGAATCTGATAATATTGAAACTGATTTTCAGACTCATTTCCGGATTTTTTATACCTCAGAAGAACTCAGAACCTGCTCTGCTTGCGGTACTAAAATGGAGACAGATGCAAGATTTGTGCAATAATCCAACGGTCTTCGTCAGAGCAACGTCTTTTTTTTCTTGAGAGTTTTTTATTTTCGAAAAAGCCATTACCTTTAACAACAAAATTTATACAAGCGCCTTTAAAAATATATATATGAAGAAAATTATTTTCACACTGGCCTCCCTCATTTCACTGGGTGTGAGCGCACAGGATGTGCACTTCACGCAGTATTTCACCTCTCCACTCACTTTAAATCCAGCCAATACGGGTTTAGTAAGTTGCGATTGGCGTGTTGCTGCCAATTACCGCACACAATGGAGCAGTGTTAATGCTACGCCTTACTTAACAGGAACGGTATCTTTTGATATCGCAACCTTAAAGGGTAAATTAAAGGGCGATGCGCTTGGGATTGGGATTTTAGGATTGTATGATAAGTCTGGAACAGGGGCTTTACAAAATATCACCACAGGTCTCTCGCTTGCCTATCACAAAAATTTGAGTCAGGATGAGGATAAACCCCGCAACCTTTCTTTGGGCGTTCAGGGCTTTTTAGTGCAGAAGAGTATTGACTTTAATAAATTAAGATTCGAAGATCAATACGATCCGGTTTCTGGAGGTACTCCTTATACCACCAAAGAGAACTTTGGGGCTGCGGATCTTACTTATCCTGACTTCAACGCGGGTATCATGTACTCAGGTGTTGTGAATGAAAGAGCAAACATGTATGCCGGACTTTCTTATTATCATATCACCAACCCAACAGAAAACTTCTTGCAAAATGGCGGAGGGACTCATAAAATTAATTCTCGTGTAACTGCTTCATTAGGAGGTTCTTTGCAAATGAGCGAGAAAATGATGTTATATGCGAGCGGAATGTA
>JBEISB010000082.1:0-9571 GCA_040375635.1 Chitinophagaceae bacterium
CGTCTACAAATGTTGCAGCGTGTGATATATATAGCTGGAATGGGGCCACGTATACAACAAGTGGTGTTTATACTATTACAAACCTGAATGCAAATAATTGTACAAATACGCAAACATTAAATTTGACAATTAATAGCAGTACATCTAGTTCTTTATCTACTTCTGCTTGTGATACGTATACATGGAATGGTAATACCTATACGACAAGTGGTAACTATACCTACACCAGCCAAAATGCAGCTAATTGTTTACATAACGATGCTCTCAATCTCACGATTAACAATAGCACTTCTGCGTCTAGTTCTGCCACAGCTTGCGATAGCTATACCTGGAATGGAGCTATCTATACTGCCAATGGGGTGTATACCTATACCAGCCTGAATGCCTCGGGTTGTACAAACACGGCTACCCTCAATCTTAGTTTGCAAAATCTTACAACAACCCAGTCGCAAACTGCCTGTACCAGCTATACCTGGCCGCTAAATGGACAAACTTACACGAGTACGGGAAATTATACACATACCTATTTAAGTACCGATGGTTGTACACAAACAGTTGTGCTCCAATTGTTGATTTATGCGATGTCGCCACAGCAAACAACTATTACCCAATGTGATGCCTATGTTTGGCCAATTACCGGACAGAGCTATGCTACTTCTGGTAACTACTCAGGTACTTTTCTTAATAATTATGGTTGCCTGCAACAGGCTATTCTTAACTTAAGCATTACAGGGTTTAATTCTAATACAAGCAGCACCCAAACGGCATGCGATACCTATACTTGGCCTATAAATGGACAAACCTATACCATTTCAGGATTGTACACACAAACCAGTCAGAATGCATCAGGTTGCGTACATACAAATTATCTGAATTTACTGATATCGGCATCTACTTCGTCCATTCAATCCGTAAGTGCCTGCGATACTTATTCTTGGCCTTTAAATGCACAAACCTATACGAGCAGTGGTACCTATATTACAACTACCCAAAATGCGGCAGGATGCAATAATATAGCTACCCTTAATTTACAAATCTCGCAAACTTCTACAGTTACCCAAACCGTGAATGCTGTGGGAAGCTATACATGGAATTTAAGTGGACAAACCTATACGAGTAGCGGTACTTATACGGCTAGTAGCATGAATGCAGGAGGTTGTCCTCAAAGTAACAACCTAATTTTGCAAATATCTTCGGCCAACCCAACGGTGTTATATACCCTTAATAACATGCAGCAAACCGGTGCAGCCCAATTTGCATTCGATGTCTGGATTACAAACACCGGCAATGTACCTCTTAACGCCATTAGTTATAGTTTTGGTCTTAACTGTTCACCGAATCTGGGTACCTTAAGTATGGCCTATGTGAGTGGTAGTAAAGATGCATTGTTCAATGTCATCAACACCTATAATACGAGTGCTACTTTAAAAACCAGTGGAAGTAATAATTATTATCACTTGCGTATGACGAGTTCTCAAGCTGCCAGTGGCTCGCAGCCAATGCTTATTGCCGGATCAACTTATAAGCTAGGACGATTTGTTGTAAACAGTACACAGAATTGGCCTGCACTCAGCAATCCGTTTTTACCACCTGTTGGCGCGCCTATACAAGTAACCACTCAATCCGGATACACCCAATGTGTTTTGTACACACTAATAAATAGTTCTACGACAAGTTATTCTTTATTCGGCACAACAAATACACCGGTAGGGAATAGTCTTAATAAACTGAGTGCTGTTATGATGCCAGTCCCTGCAAGCGCTACTCCTTTTTTGTTGAACGCAGGATGTGTAAATGCCAGCAGCTCCGTTTCGCAATCGGTTTGTAACAGCTATACTTGGCATGGAAATACCTATACCAGCAGTGGTATATATACCCAAGCTAGCCTAATAGGGAATGGTCCATGTTATCAGGTAGATTCCCTGCAATTAACGATTCTGCCCTCTACTCAAAATATAAATACGGTTACAGCCTGTGATACTTATAATTGGGCCATCAATGGTCAAACCTACACTGCTTCAGGCAGCTATACCTATACAAGCACCAATGCCCTGGGTTGCCTTCATACAGAAACCCTAAACGTAACAGTTAACAACAGTAGCAATACATCTGCTTCACAAATAGCTTGTAATAGTTATACTTGGCCTCTGAATGGGCAAACTTATACGAGCAGCGGCACCTATTCTTCAACTTATGTGAATACTGCTGGCTGTCTGCACACAGATCATCTAAATCTTAGCATGAATTACGCAACGGGTAACCAAAGTAATGTGGTTGTTTGCGACACGTATCAATGGAGCAATAATGGGCAGACTTACACGACTAGTGGTTCTTATCTGCATACGAATATCAATGCAGCAGGATGTACGCATACCGATACACTTAATTTGGTGGTGAATAATAGTACCCATGCAACAGAATCGGCTACGGCATGTGATAGCTATGCATGGAATGTAAGCGGACTAAGCTATACCTCTACGGGCTTATACTCGGCTACCAGTATGAATGCGATGTCTTGCACCCATACTGTTGACTTGGTACTCACTGTCAACTACAGTTCAGTCGCTAACGAATCGGCTACAGCCTGTGATTCATACACATGGCCTGCGAATGGTCTGTCTTATAATGTTGGTGGTACCTATGTATATACTAGTGTAAATGCCAGTGGCTGTTTGCATCAAACTACTTTGAATTTGTCATTAAACAATAGTACAAGTATCGTCTTTAATGAAACAGCTTGTGATTCATATACGTGGCCGGTTAATGGTCAGTCTTACACTACTGGTGGTACTTATATACACACAAGTTTAAATGCTAGTGGTTGTACAAATACAGCTACCTTGAATTTGTCAATCAACAACAGTACAAGTATCGACTTTCATGAAACAGCCTGTGATTCATACACATGGTCTGCCAATGGGCAGTCGTACACGGCAGGTGGTATTTATACATACACAAGCTTAAATACAAGCGGTTGTACAAATACGGCTACCTTGAACTTGACAATCAATAACAGTTCAAGTACTTCAATCTATGAAACGGCATGTGATTTATATACATGGAATTTTAATGGCCAAACGTTTACAACAAGTGGTGTTTATACCTTGACAAACTTGAATGGAAATAATTGTATCCAAACGGAAATTTTATATGTAACGATTACGCCTAGCACATCTTCTACATCAACGGTTTCTGCATGTGATTCTTATTTTTGGCATGGGGCAACCTATACTTCTTCAGGAATATACACTAACCTAAATGCTTGTCATACCGATGTTTTGAACTTGACTATCTATAACAGTTCTGCATCATCAATAGTAGCAACTGCTTGTGATGTATATCTATGGGCAGCAAATAGCCAGCTTTACAATGCTGGAGGGATTTACACGAATACGAGCCTAAATGCATATGGATGTGTGCATACATCTACCCTCAATCTTACGATTAACAATAATACTTCCTCTTCAAGTTCAGCCACCGCTTGTGATAGCTATTTTTGGAGTTTGCATGGACAAACGTATACGATTAGTGGTCAATATACAGTTACCGGAACCAATGCAGCAGGTTGTGTACAAACCGATATACTCAACCTAACACTAAATGCCAATACAACTTTATCTGTTTCGCAAACCGCATGCGATGCGTATGTTTGGAATGGAAACACGTATACAAGCAGTGGTATTTATACATACTCGAGCCTGAACGCAACAGGATGTACTCAAACAGATACGCTATATCTGACGATAAACTCTAGTTCCTCACAATCAACAACACAAACAGCTTGTGATTCCTATTTATGGGCGATGAATGGGCAGATGTATTCCAATACTGGCACATATACAACATCTACCATCAATGCTTACGGTTGTGCTGATAATCACACACTCAATCTGACAATAGTGAATAGCAGTAGCCATACGACTACCCAACATGCATGCGATTTATATGTGTGGAATGCCCAAACGTTGACGGCATCAGGAGTCTATACCCTTACCTCACAAAATTCGTTTGGCTGTCAACATGAAGAAATTCTAATGTTACAACTCGACACAAACACAAGCACTACCCAAAGCGCCAGTACCTGTGATGTGTATACTTGGAATCTTACCGGGCAAACCTATTCGAATACCGGCATTTATACGCATACTGGCACCAATGCCTCTGGTTGTTTGCAAACGGATATCTTGAACCTTCAGGTATGGGGTACTCCCACAGATACCCTGCAGGTAACAGAGTGCTTTAGTTATTGGTGGACTAGCACCGGCATGGCCTATGCACAAAGTGGAATGTATACGCATAGCCAACTCAATGCACAAGGTTGTACCCAAACCCAAGTGCTTCAACTCACTCTCTTAGGAAATGCTTCTACCGCATGTGCTGCCCAGCAAGCACGCAAGTCGATACCTTATCAGGCAGCCTTGCGAGATGCATCGGGTAGCGTATTGTCGAGCCAAACAGTGAGCCTTCGATTCAGCATAAGTAATACATTAAACGGCGCGCCAATCTATCAAGAAACACATGATATTACCTCTACTTCATTAGGATTGTGCCACGTGCGCATTGGAACCGGAAACTCGGTGGGTGGTGGATTATGGGACACCATCCGCTGGGATATTGGCAGCAAATATTTGCAGGTAGAAATGGATACAATGATAGGAAGTGGTAATTATATTGATTTAGGTATCCAACAATTATCATCGGTACCTTATGCCCTCTATGCCGAAAATGGATTGCCTGTTGGTCAAACTAGCGGTGAGATGTTGTACTGGGATGGTGGTTCGTGGGTGCCAATACCCTCGGGTGCAGAAGGACAAACCCTCACATATTGCAACGGAAAACCCCATTGGGGACCTTGTCCGACCTTTGCCAGTAGTCCTGCAAATTCCGTATCTATACCTACAATCGGTGCACCTTATCAGGGTGGGGTAGTGGCTTATATTTTGCAGCCTGGCGACTATGGTTACGATCCACAAGTAATACATGGTCTCGTTGCTGCTGTAACAGATTTGCCAGCCGCAGTTTGGGGATGTAATGGTCAATATATCACCACAGGCACTAGTATGGGAACAGGTTTTAGCAATACCCAACAAATTGTCACAACTTGCAATATGCCCAATGCTGCATCGCAAAGCGCAGGAAGTCAAGTGTATGGTTATAATGATTGGTATCTTCCATCACGCGATGAGTTGCAGAAGCTATATCAAAATAGACTTCAGATTGGTGGTTTTCAAGGAGCCTTATATTGGAGTAGTTCATCCAATAACAATACACAGGCATGGCAACTCGATTTTTCTACGGGTATGCCTAGTTTGGGAGCCACTAGCAATTCGTATCTTGTTCGCATAGTAAGGAGTTTTTAGTTTCCTTGATGTTTTTAGAACATCTCCAGAATAGCTACATTTACACGAAGACGAAATGCTGGAGTTGTTACATAATCATCTCATTCAAAGAATATTACCTTTTCGGAAGGTTGAAAACATACACGCATCAGATTCAGTGAATATCTGGATGGGTAGAATTCTGTTATTATCATTTTTTTTGCCCAAACACCTACAAACAATCTTGCTGATAGCCTGGTGTTTAACCTTACTATTCGATGCTTGGCGACATCCATATTATCCGGCTTGGCGCCTGAAACATGGATTGTTGTTATTCTTATTCGCATGCAGTTATTTCTATTACTGCTTTTTTCTTCTAGGGATACAAGATGCTGATAAACCCATTCTGTATGGATTTTTAGAAAGAAAAATATCCTTGGTCTTTCTGCCGCCTATAGTAGGATATTTTATAATTCGAGGAGGACCAATGGTTTGGAAACAGATGAAATGGTTTGCTTATGGAACTACCTTGTTTGGTCTGATGACCAATGCTAGTCTTCCATTTTTATATCAAAATTTCACACACTTCAATCATGTTGATTATCGAAATACCTTTGAGGCGGTTTCTGGCATGCATCCTACGTATTATGGACTGTATGCTATTTTTTCGATTTGTATCCTTCAATTTGAAGCCAGCACAATCGAACGATGGGTAAAAAGTAGTCTTCAAATAGCCTTAGTGTTAATGGTATTACTTCTTGCTCAAAAGGTGGAGCTTATTTGTCTGTTTTTATTCTTCATATATATATCCATATTTACCGTAACACCATGGAAATCAAAGGTTGTAAGACTATTCATTGGGTTCTCTGGAATTTGCCTGTCTTATATAAGTATACCTTATTTCAGACAAAGGTTACAGGAGGTAGTCGTTTTTACCTTAGATAGGCAATCATCAGGTACAAATTCTATGGATTATCGTTCTTTGATTTGGCAAATCGATTGGAATTTATTGCGCGAAAATTGGTTATACGGATTAGGTCCTGTCAATCTAGAGCGCTCTATGACTCGATCATTTCAGTATTTATCCTTTCTAAGTGGTAAGGAATTGGGACATTACAACACCCACAATGAATATTTCAATCAATGGTTGAGTTTTGGGATTACTGGAATAACAACCTTTTTATTGATTCTATGTATGCTATGTATCGCTGCCTATAGAAGCCGGAACAGATTATTTATCAGCTGGATATGCATGCTCATGGTGTTCTTTCTTACAGAGAATATTTTATCTAGACAGCATGGTATTTTATTTTTCACTGTCTTTACGGGATGGTTTTACGCGAAGCAGTATCTACCAAAATCACAAATCAAGGATAAGGTGTCGATGCCCTAAGACATGCGATAAGGCTTGATTTTATTGAATTCCGCTAGAAATTCTATCATAAATTATGTCCCATAATATATATTATGTTAAATATTAATAAGCTAAAACGATTACATAGAATAGAATGGCTTTTTCAGTAAATAGATACCTCCTTGTTATCTTTAGGAACTTCGATGATTGCAACCTGCCCATTACCTTTCTACTACTTATGTTTCACTAGATAAGGTCTACAGCTAGTAGTAAGCATTTAAGAAGTTTTGGATTAATCCAGTGTTACAATCAATTGATTATCAATATATCTTCTATCCTATTTGCCTGGGTAAATAATAAAATTCTGCTTAGTGTCAAGCTGAAAACAGTAATAGAAAAAATCAAGGAATTTTACTTCAGATTTTTTTCAAAAAATAAAAACTTAATAGCGATCACTATCATCAATACGGCGAAAACTTTTTTGATGGTTCCGGCAGGAATCTCAACAGCAACTTTACTTCCAAAATATCCACCTATTAAAAAACCAAAACAAAGCATCAAAGCAATTTTCCAATCAACGAGTCCTTTCTTGTGATAGGTTATAGCGGCTACTAAACTTACCGGAAACGATAACATGGCTAACGTTGTTCCTTGCGCCGTGTGTTGTGATAACCCAAAAACTAATACCAAGACAGGAACAATTACAATGCCTCCTCCTATGCCTACCATGCTGCTGAGCACACCCGCGGCTATTCCTAAAATAACGATGCCGATAATCGCTCCTAATTCCATGTTTACCGTTTTTTGTTTCACTGAAAACAACAAATTAAACTCAATTTACGTTTGACATTATCAGATTGATACTTTTTTTTTCAAAACTTGTTTTATTCAATCAGAAATCTATCTTTGTGAACTCATTAAAATCAAAAAAAAAATAAATAAAAAAAACAGAATTATGGCAGACGTAAAAGCAACTGTTCCCAATGCAGCAAAGGCTCCTTCAGGAAAGAATTCGAATGTGATGATGATTAATACAATAATCGTCGCAACTTGTATCGCAGCAGCTCATATTATATTCTATACTGTATTCGGTCGTACCAGCAATTTTAATGACGGTGCGGCTATGCATCAACCTAAAAACTTAATGGGTACGATGTTTCTGGGTGGATGGGTTGTACCTATCTTGATGTCTACTTTCTTGACAGCTATGTGTTTTATTATTGAGCGTGCTATGACCGTTTTCAAATCTCGTGGTAAAATGGGGAACGCTGAGTTTATTAAAAAAGTACAATTTCATCTCTCTTCAAAAAATATTGATGCTGCGATTGCGGAATGCGATAAGCAAGCGGGTAGCGTGGGTAATGTGATGAGAGCTGGATTAAAGAAATACAAAGAGATGGCTAATGCCACAGGCATGGATACGGAGCAAAAAGTAGCCGTTATCAAAAAGGAATTAGAAGAAACTACTTCATTGGAATTACCAATGCTCGAGAAGAATCTTGTATTCTTATCAACCATCACCTCAGCAGCTACCCTCCTTGGACTGTTCGGTACGGTAATGGGAATGATTCGCGCCTTCGCTGCCATGGCTAATGCCGGTGCACCAGATGCTAATGCTCTTGCTGCAGGTATCTCAGAAGCCCTTGTGAATACAGCCTTAGGAATCGGTACTTCATTCTTAGCCATGTTAGCTTACAATTTTTACACCACGATCATCGATAACGTAACTTATGGTATTGATGAATGCGGATTTACATTAGAGCAAAGTTTCGTAGCTAACTACAAATAATTCTGTCTTACTCACGACAGTAATTTCGAAACAGATTGCTAACTATTGTAAAAAATAACGTATGCCTAAACATAAATTACCCAGAAAGAGCACGCATATTGACATGACTGCCATGTGCGATGTGGCCTTTCTCTTGTTGACCTTCTTCATGTTGGCCACAAAATTTAAACCGGATGAGCCTGTGGTAGTAAAAACCCCTTCCTCGATTTCGGATATTGTTATTCCCGATAACTCTATCTTGTTAACGGTTGATCCTAGCGGAAAGGTGTTTTTTGATTATGACAATAAAAAAGCGAAAGCGATTCTCATTGAAAAGGTGAACACCGAAAAACAATTGAATCTTACCGAAGCTGAAAAAGAATCATTCAAACGCGGAGCTTCTT
Source organism: Chitinophagaceae bacterium (assembly GCA_040375635.1). Lineage (GTDB taxonomy): Bacteria > Bacteroidota > Bacteroidia > Chitinophagales > Chitinophagaceae > OLB11. Next base: position 8,845 of record JBEISB010000082.1, read on the forward strand.
TTGGATTGCCTTTCAATCAAATGAAGGCCTATCTATCGATTGACCCGATTAATCAAAAATCATATCCGTTTACCGGTATCCCTATTGATACGACCTATACCCCAGCCTTAAATGAATTGGCATATTGGGTACAGTCTGCTCGTATTGCAGGACAAGAAACAGGGCATCCGCCAAGGATTTGCATTAAATGCGATGCGGGAACTGCGTATCCTAAAGTAAAGGATGTAATTAAAACCTTGACTAAAAATGATATTTTGCGTTTTAATTTGGTGACTACTTTAGAGGCTATCCCCGATGGTACTGCCGCTGCGGTAGAACATGCCGAAAAAGAGAAGGCAGCCTCTCAAAATAAACCTGCAACGCATTAATCCTTTATCTCCTCACAATTAAAATCATTTCCAAGAAATGGCAGAAATAGATACCTCCGGTGGGGGCAAGAAAAAAGGCCCCGGAGTCAAAAAAGGAAAGAAACTTTCCACCAGAATCGATCTTACCCCAATGGTAGATCTAGGATTCTTATTAATTACCTTCTTCATATTTACTACTACCATGAGTAAACCCAAAACCATGGAGATAAATATGCCGGTAGATATTAAAGATACGACGACAAAGGCAAAGGACTATTGTACAATGACGATACTCCTGAGTCAACAGCATCGTGTTTATTATTATGTTGGTTTAGCCGATGATCCAATGCATCCCCCTAAAGTGGAAGTAACGTATTTCC
>JBEISB010000214.1:0-3129 GCA_040375635.1 Chitinophagaceae bacterium
GCCATTACCCGGGGATATCAGGAAGTGATTCGTCAGAAATTTTATGCCTGCTGGGGGCATTTGCATGTCATGCCTTTTTTGCCCGATCCTAACAACCTACAGCAAGAAAGTTATTTTGCCTACGATCAAAAAATAGTAGATACCTTATTGCGTCAGTCCGAAATAAAATCGGTCAATCCTTTTGCCATACAATCCGTGATCCTAAAAGCCAATAATGAAATTGAAGGACTGCTCATTAAAGGCATTACCCCACAAACGGCAAAACAATTTTCGGCTGATTATATACTCGCAGGAACGCTACTGCCCCATCATGCAGGAAACGCACAGAATCTGCTGATTTCAGAAAGTACCTCACAAAAACTTCGTTTGCAGATTGGAGATAAAGCCATCGTTTATCTGCAAATTGGCAATGAAGAACAGCCTCGGATTCGGCCCGTTCGCATTTCGGGGATTTATAAAACTGGCTTGGAAGAATACGATAATCATTTCGCGATTGCAGGACTTGACATGATCGATTATCTCACCCAACGAGGCGCAGACAGCATCAATGGCTACGAAATTCAATTAAAACATCCCGAAAGCGGACAAGAAATAAAAAACCGTTTGCTATCGACATGCATTCCCGAGCCCTTGCATATCTATACACTCGAGGAAAGATTCAGTAATGTGTTTTCTTGGTTACGTATGATGAAAATGAATGAACGAATTATTGTCATTATCATGTTACTTATCGCCCTTATCAATATGGTAAGCGCCCTGCTTATTTTAGTATTAGAACGAACCCGGATGATAGGTGTGCTCAAGGCAATAGGGATGCGCAACCAAGGCATTCGTTCGGTATTTGTTTTTACCAGTGCCTGGATTTTAGGCATGGGTATTCTGTTGGGAACCCTTTTAGGCGTTGGACTTTGTTGGATACAACAGTATACAGGATGTTTGCAACTCGATGAGAAAACCTATTATATCAAAACCGTTCCTGTGTTTCTTGATGTACGGGTCATTGCGGGTATTGATTTGCTTACTTTATTGCTGGGAATCCTGATATTATTTGTCCCCGCTTATATTATTCGAACCATTTCGCCAGTAAAGGCCCTTCGATTTCAATGAGTCATAAACAGCGCTATATCGACTATTGCCAAACGCATACTGTGCCTTTATTTCTGCGCCCCGAATGGCTCGATGCTGCCGAAGCACCTTGGCATGTTTTATATCAAGAACAAAATCAATTTTCGGCGTATTGGGTTTATCACCTCGAAACAAAATGGGGATTACGCTTTATCAGAAATCCGCACCTAACGCCCTATACCGGATTCGTATTCAGCGACCCTCTCATCGATGAACCCAACCGACATGCACTGATTGAGGCCTTGTGGAAACAGGGGCCTGTCTTTGATGTATTAGACATGGACCTTACAATCCATGTTCAACAATTACCTAGCTTGTTAGGCATTCAGGTACTGAGAAAACGAAGCAATATTCTGACATTAACTAGTGCCGAAGAGTTATATGAACAATGCAAACCTGCACTGAAACGACAAATCCGTAAAGCTGATAAATATCTCATCATAGAAGAAAAAGATGATATTTCGTTATTCTATGCCCTACATATAAAGACATTCGAAAAACAAAAAAAACGGCCCAATATATCGTTAGTCCATTACAAACGATATTGGCAGCTATGCAAAAAAATAAACTGTGGCAAGCTATTTTTTATTCGGGATGTTGCGGGTAATTACCATGCTAGTTTGTGGATGGTGTACGACGAGGATACCGCTTACTATCTCGCCGGAGGCACCGATCATCAATTTTATGGTAGTGGCGCAATGAGTAAACTGATGTGGCATGCCATTCAAACCGCCATTGTCTTACAAAAAACAACATTCGATTTTGAGGGCAGTATGCTGCCGGCAGTAAACAAATTTTTTCAAAACTTCTCACCGAAAGAAGTGAGTTACTTCCACTTGCATCAAATCAATCATTTCCTTTATCGGTGGTATCAGAAGATGAAAGGATAAACGACTAACGCATAATATACAATTTTCCAAAGCCCTTATCAATCCACTTATCGGCAGCAGAGCTACGATGTTCTATCTTATCGCCATTAAGTTCACTAACCACGCGATATAGATATACGCCATTGGCAAGAGGTTGTCCGTATTGATCGTCTCCCTTCCAAGCAAAATCCGTAATATTATTGCCAATATGCAGATTGCCTAATTCGGCCTTAGTGATTTCACGAACTACCTTACCCGTAGGTGAGAGAATCTGAATTTTTAGATTCGAGGGAATTTGCGAGCCCGTTATCGTAAACACAAAACGTGTAGAAGTGGTAAATGGATTCGGATAATTGAGCAAAGCAGAAATACTCGGCTTATTTACCACCTCAAATCCAACCTTGTAAGCATTGGGACCTGATACGTTCCCCGATTTATCTTTGGCGCGCACAATCAATACATATTCGTCGCCATCTTGTGTAAACGTTGGACGATACTCTACATGAGCCACATTTTTTGTCTTTCCATCACCGCTGTTGGCAGGAATAAATTTTAGGATTTGACCATCAAAAGGAATCACATGTTCTGTCGTCGGATTATCGCCCGGATACCGCATCGCCACGGTGAGTAATGAGGTGTCGTTTAATGAGAGGTACTTATTATCATCGTACAAACTGATATAAATAAAAGGCTTTGCCGAAACAATATCCTTATCCATAATGTGCAGGCCATCGAAGGTTACGTCTAAGGTTGGATTTTGTTTATCCGGAACTACATAATAAGATAGTGTACCTAAATTGTTCGGATGAAATTGCTCGGGCTGATCCCTATTGGGATTTGCTTCGATAGATAGTAAATTAGCCCCTGGGTAAATATCAGATGGGATATCGGCGGCGGCCACCAAGGTATCGTAATCAGCCAAAGGACGATAACGCGTGAGAACTACCGTTTTTCTATTTTTATTTTTATCAATAAGATCATACTTCACCAGAAGACTATCCATGGTCATTTCGGTTACATTCTCTATCGCCAATTCGAGATGAGATGATTGTCCTTGCTTTACTGTATCCGTAAATACAAAATGTCGATTCGGATTTAATGCTGCTTCCGGTACCAATTGGTAAAACACGCGCCA
>JBEISB010000124.1:0-6767 GCA_040375635.1 Chitinophagaceae bacterium
GGCCTCAGTTAGTTGTCCGCCTTCATCATATCCCACATATCCCGGAGGTGCGCCTACCAATCGACTCACGCTATGCTTTTCTTGATACTCACTCATGTCGATACGTGTCATCATGCCTTCATCGTCAAACAAAAATTCGGCGAGCGCTTTTGCCAATTCGGTTTTCCCGACGCCGGTTGTTCCCAAAAAGATAAATGAACCTATGGGTTTGCGTGCATCTTGTAAGCCAGCACGAGAACGACGTATAGCGTCGGCTACTGCTGTAATTGCCTCTTCTTGTCCTACCACACGTTGATGCAAATGTTCTTCGAGACTCAGCAATTTATCTTTTTCGCTTTGCAACATACGGGTAACCGGAATGCCTGTCGCTCTAGCAATATTTTCGGCAATATCTTCTGCGTCGACTTCTTCTTTGAGCAAGCGTTTATGTTGTGCGCCCTCGGTATCAATTTGTTCGGTGAGTTGTTTTAGTAAATCTTCTTGTTGTTTAATACGACCATATCTAATTTCAGCTACCTTACCAAAATCACCTTGGCGTTCGGCTTGATCAGCTTCGAGCTTTAACTCTTCGATACTACTGCGAGCCGACTGCACCTTATCGACTACTTCTTTTTCTTGTTGCCAACGAACTTTAAAGGTATCGCGTTGTTCACTCAGGTTGGCAATCTCGCGACCTAAATCGGCTAATTTCTTATCATCATTTTCGCGTTTGATAGCTTCACGCTCAATTTCGAGTTGACGTAATTTGCGTTCGAGCTCATCGAGTTCTTCGGGCATAGAATTCATCTCGAGCTTTAATTTCGCAGCGCTTTCATCGATGAGGTCGATAGCCTTATCAGGCAAGAAACGATCGGAGATATATCGAGTTGATAATTCTACAGCAGCAATAATCGCTTCGTCTTTAATGCGCACATGATGATGCGACTCGTACTTATCTTTAATACCTCTTAATATGGATATGGCATCCTCGATGGAGGGTTCATCGACAATTACTTTTTGGAAACGACGTTCGAGGGCCTTATCTTTTTCGAAATACTTTTGATACTCGTTTAACGTAGTAGCACCAATGGCGCGCAACTCTCCTCTTGCCAAGGCTGGCTTTAAAATATTAGCGGCATCCATAGCACCTTCGCCACCGCCACCTGCACCCACAAGGGTATGAATTTCATCAATAAAGAGAATAATTTGTCCATCGCTATCCGTTACTTCTTTGATAACGGCTTTGAGTCGCTCTTCGAACTCTCCTTTGTATTTAGCACCGGCGATGAGTTGTCCCATATCGAGGGCATAAATAACCTTCGACTTTAAGTTTTCAGGCACATCGCCATTGATAATCCGATGCGCCAATCCTTCTACGATAGCCGTTTTACCCACACCCGGTTCGCCAACGAGTATCGGATTGTTTTTACTTCGACGAGAGAGAATATGTAAGGTACGACGAATCTCTTCATCGCGACCAATCACAGGATCGAGTTTACCTACCGAAGCCATTTCGTTTAAATTGTTCGCAAACTTTTTTAATGACTGAACAGCATTTTCGCCGGCCGTCTGCGATTGGATAGTAGAACCTTTGCGCGATTCTTTGATACTAGCCTTTAGATTTTTTTCGGTTAGGCCCGCATCCTTTAATAAATTACCCACGGCATCATGATTCCCGAGCAGGGCCATCAGAAGGTGTTCGAGAGAAATAAATTCGTCACCAAAATCTTTTAAGTAAGATCCTGCTTTCAGCATGGTTTGATTCATCTCACGCGAAATAACTTGTCCTGCTTCACCAGTAGTCGTTGGTAATTTTTTAACCATCTCCGTAAGCTTTTGCTCAACGAAGTTGACATTCACATCATTCTTTTTTAGCAAATACGGCACCGAACTATTTTCATCGGCTAACATAGCTTGCATGAGATGCGGCGTTTCGATTTGCTGGTTGTGTTGATTAAAAGCCAATTGCTGAGCAGCGGCAACAGCTTCTTGTGCTTTGATGGTAAATTGACTAAGATTCATAGTTGTGTTTTTCGAAATAGAAAATAGCAAAGCATGAACCAAGCTGATTCACTTGCTGATATTGGCAGAAAAAAACTAAAAATTGCGACAGGATTTCCGAAGCAGCCCATATTATCTGCAATAAGTTCCGATTTTAGGAGCCGCTACTCGATGATTTATTGACTGCGTTTAGCGGCTGCCGGATTGTAATTAAAAGCGCCCGCAGCATCAAGTATGAACCTGATGCAAACCCTTTGGCGGGCCTTGCAATGAAAAGCCGGAACTAAGATGCAAAAAGCAACACACATGAGAGCCCCCAAAAATAATGCCCATGAATCCATCTCGCTATCGAAATACTTAGTTACTGATTCGCTTATCTTTGGCCGGCAAAAAACACTGCATTGGATTCATTAACACATATCATCTTAGGGGCAGCCATTGGCGAGGCACTCTTAGGCAAAAAAATAGGTCGTAAAGCGGCGCTCGTAGGTGCCTTGGCGAAAACCATTCCGGATTTTGATTTGTTGTACACCGGACTCAAAGACCCGCGTCTTTATATGTGCTATCACAGAGGCCATACCCACTCGTTGCTTTGGGAAGGACTGTATGCCTTGCCGCTAGCCTTATTGTTTTATTGGCTGTTTCGACGAAAAGTAGAATACAAGCAATGGCTGGTTTTATTTTTAGTTTGCTTGTGGGGACACTCGTTATTAGACACCTGCACCAATTATGGCACTCGTTTATTTTTACCCCTTACACAACAGGCGTACTCATGGAATAACTTAGCCATTGTTGATTTATTTTTTACACTTCCGATGTTATTGTTATTGATAGTGGCCTTATTATTTCGGAACGGAAGCACATGGCGAACGCTATTCAATAGCAGTTTGCTTGTGTATTGTTTTGGCTATTTAGGCATGACGGTCTTACACAAACAAACCGCCGATGCCCGCACGATTGGCTCGCTTGAGGCCCAACATATTCCGTATAAGAAATTCTTTACGAACCCCACTATACTCAATAATATACTTTGGTATGGTATGGCCGTAAACGATACCGCTATTTATGTAGGTGAATTTACCTTATTAAAACCGGCCGCTCCGATACGCTGGCATCAGTACCCGCGCCATAGAGAATGGCTCATGGCTCATGCAGATACTGCTGATGTGCAATTGCTCACATGGTTTAGCGGCGACTATGATATCACCGAAAAAAAGGGAGATACCTTACAAGTGTATTGTGTGAAATTTGGACGTACCAATATGAAAGAAGAAACGTGCGAAAAGACCTTTGTGATGTATTACAAATTATACCAAACCGATGGTCGATGGCATATGGGTATGCAAGAGCCCAATCAAAAGAACGCCAATATGAAAGAAGGCTTTTTTGATTTAATGGACCGAATACACGGATATAAGAATTAACGCTTATTTGTTCATCGTAGCCAGAAACTCCTCATTGCTTTTTGTAGAACGCATTTGCATGAGAATAAAATTCATGGCTTCTTCGGCATTCATATCACCAAGGTGTTTACGCAGGATATACATTTTGTTCATCACCTCCTTTTCGAGCAAGAGATCGTCGCGACGGGTTGATGAGGCCATGATATCGATAGCAGGATAGATTCGTTTATTCGCTAAGCGTCTATCGAGCTGTAATTCCATGTTACCGGTACCTTTAAACTCTTCAAAAATCACCTCATCCATTTTACTTCCTGTATCGATGAGCGCCGTGGCAAGAATGGTGAGTGAACCTCCATTTTCAATTTTACGCGCGGCTCCAAAAAATTGTTTTGGTTTTTGCATCGCATTGGCTTCCACACCACCACTTAAAACCTTACCTGACGAAGGTGCAGTTGTATTATGGGCACGAGCCAAACGCGTAATACTATCGAGCAAAATCACAACATCATGACCGACCTCAACCAAACGTTTCGCTTTATTGAGGGCAATGGTAGAAACCTTTACATGTTTTTCGGCGGGCTCATCGAAGGTAGAAGAAATCACTTCTGCCTTTACACTGCGTTCCATATCGGTTACTTCTTCGGGGCGTTCATCTACCAATACAATCATCAGGTAACATTCTGGATGATTCGCTGCAATGGCATTGGCCACTTCTTTCAGCAATACCGTTTTACCCGTCTTGGGTTGTGCAACAATCAGTCCTCGTTGACCTTTCCCAATTGGCGAGAACAAATCCATAATTCGGGTACTGAAATTATTAGGCGTAGTGGTAAGGTTCAGTTTTTCGTAAGGGAAAAGCGGTGTTAGATAATCAAACGGAACACGATCGCGAATTTCATCAGGCGACTTGGCATTGATAGAACTTACCTTAGTAAGCGCATAATATTTTTCGCCTTCCTTGGGTGGACGAACCGATCCGATAACCGTATCTCCGGTTTTTAAACCAAATAATTTTACTTGTTGATGCGATACATACACATCATCCGGAGAACTCAAATAATTGTAGTCGCTAGAACGTAAAAAGCCGTAACCATCGGGCATCATTTCTAATACTCCCTCTGTTTCTACTTGTCCGTCGTACTCTAAATTAAACTTCGGCACCTTGCGAAATTTATTCTCCTGCTCTTGAGGGTTGGCTTGGTTTTCCGATTGCGATTCTCTTACGGGATTGCGCTCTGCACGGTCGGCGGCGAAGGCCATTTGCGGAATACTCATTTCTCTTTCCGTAGGAGCAGGTTTCGGTGAATGCGGTGTTTTCGCCGGGGCCTTTTCTTTCGGCGTTGTCGCTTGAACTTCTGGCGCAACAGCATCGGTAGTACCCTCTACGAGAGCCTTCACCTTACGTGCTTCACGAGCGGCTAATTCGGCTTGATGCTTTTCGTTCATGCGGGCAATAATGGCCTCTACATTGTTTAGCGGGCGGGCTTCTTCTTTGGCTGGTGCCGCTGCATTGGCATTTTGATTACCTGGCGTTTCTGTTACCGCTGTTTCTGTTTTCGCCACCGGCTTACGTCCACGCTTGGCTTTTTCTGGCACAACGGCTTCTACAAGGACAGGGGGTTCTGGCTTTACCGTTGCAACCATTTCCTTTACAGGCCCTTTCGGCGCTTTTGCCGGCTTTTCGGCTTTGGCTTCTGCCACAGATTTAGCCTCCTTTTTTACGGCTGCCTTTTTGGGCTTCGCCTCTTTCACAGCGCTTTCTTCGTTTGTGTCGCGAGGACTCGCACCTTTCTTCGTCTTCGCTAGTGGCAATACAGCCTGAGCGTCGAGAATTTTATAAATAAGGTTTTGCTTATCGAAAGTGTTGGCTTCTTTAATGTCTAATTTCTTGGCTATGTCCAGTAATTCCGGAACGATCATTTCGTTCAACTGGAGGATATCATAATTCATACGTATCGTACTTTTTCGTGCTTCACGAAGGATTGGAAAAGATTAAATCGAGGATTGTTTTGAGGAGAAGGCTTCGCGAAACTAATGAAGTTACAGACTTTGAGTAACGCTTATCGCTTTCTGTAAGCAACATTACAGCCAAAATTCAGAACGGCAAAAATTATTTTTTTCGAGAGGCTACAAAGCGATCATCAGTGAGTGCTATCAGATAGGCTTCTAGATCAAGCTTTTCTTGTGGCGTGAGTCCAATGGGTTTTAGCAAGGTTTTATCACGATTGATACTATGCGAAACAAAACGAGCCGGATCGTCGTAGTAGTCTATCACTTCTTTGAGGGTTTTAAACATTCCGTTATGCATATAGGGTGCCGTAACCGATACATTGCGTAAACCCGGCGCTTTACATTTACCTATGTCTTCGGGTTTATGAGTAAGCAAATAACGACCACTATCGTTCAATGATTGACCGTCGAAGAGTCCAATATTTTTATATTCATCGGCGGTAAAATCGGGTGTATAATGACAATCGAAGCAATGCGTTTTTGGACTCAGAAACAATTCGCGTCCCCGAATCTCGCTAGCGGTGAGTCCTCCCGGCAAATCGTTTAGCCACCTATCGCTCGGGGTTTGATCGGTTTCAAGTGTACGTTCGTAAGCGGCAATACAGCGCAATAAACTCGCACTATCGGGCATATGATGATATACCTGCTGAAACAAAGCTCGATATTCCGCTGATGCTTGTAAACGCACAACAGCCTCCCGAAACGACAGATTCATTTCATTCGGATTTTCTATTGGACCTCGCACCTGCTCTTCAAGAGAGGCGGCTCGACCATCCCAAAAATAAACATCACGCATAGCCATATTCATTACCGAAGGCGTATTGCGTGTGGCAAGTCTTCCATTTACCCCGTGGCTAAACGAAACAGAATCAGCGAAGGCCAATTCAGGTTTATGACAAGAGGCACAATGGATACTGCGATCGGCAGAAAGAATAGGATCAAAAAAAAGTTTTTGTCCGAGTTGCACCTCACTCATCGGATTATTGCTAAAAGAAAGCATCAGCGCAGCGAGAAAAAGTAAAGCGGGGAGTAAGAGAATGTAAAATCTTTTCGACATTTGCCACAAAAGTATTCTCGTCATATCAATTCCCTCACATGATTTTACAAAACGAACACGGAACCATACTCAGCGAAGAACGAAATACCCGCGTGCTAGAAGTGCTGCATCATCGGCAACCCGACCTTACTGTAGTGCTCGAAAATGTAGATGACCCTCACAATATCGCCGCCGTGCTCCGGAGTTGTGACGCCGTGGGGGTAAGGGAAGTCTTTGTATTAAACACCGTGATTCATCCTTACCAGCGATTTGCTAGCCGTCCGAGTTCGAGTGCTAATAAGTGGATGCAGGTGCATCAGTATACAGATACCGCAGCC
>JBEISB010000074.1:0-10253 GCA_040375635.1 Chitinophagaceae bacterium
ATCCTTCAAGCGAAGCAAGGTAAACTTTTTAAAATCTTTGGTTTTGTATTCTATATCGTACAACAAAATATCATCATTCGGGATTTCGGGATAAGCATTGTATGATTTGATGCTTGCCTTGATAATATAATATTTATCGCTCCCTTTTTGGTGGACAAAGGCGAAACTCCACAAATCAGACCCAAACGAAAATCTAGATTTTTCGGGCACATACGTATTTAGTTTCCTCAAAAAATCAGGGTCCTTAGGCAGGGTTTCTACTCCTGTAACCCCATGGGATTGAATGAGAAATGTTTTGTGCATAGAGAACTCCCCGTTTAGTGTATACCATGAAATCACTTCACCGGGAATATCTTCATGCAATTGCGGCTTGGTCCTCAGATTTTCCATTGTCTTCTGAAAATCTATGAGCACTTTTTCAGTATAATTCTTATGGGTAAATCTCGCCTGCAATTGAGATAATGAATAAGTTGTCACTTGCGCATTGGTCATCACGAAAGCCGAAATCAAAAAGACACTTAGCAAAAGATTTTTCATGAAATAATCTTTGGGGAATGGATTTTTAAAACTAGGGAAACATTATGTATACAGATACGAAATCGAATCGAAGATGCCGATACTCTTTTCTTTCTATACTAACTCTTGATGAGCTACATAATACGATTGCATGGTATCGAAGACCTGTTGTTTTAATTGATCGGCATCCGACGATTGCATGCCTTGTGTTGTGATTTCGGGCAGAAAATGTATTTCGATTTTATGGGGCCAGGCCCACATTTTTTTGGTCGGATGAAGAATGTTTTTGGTCCCGAAAATGAGTCCAGGGATAATCGGCTTTTGCGCCGCGATCGCCACCTTAAAAGCCCCATCATAAAAACGAGCCAAAGGCTGATCGGTTTTATTGCGGGTACCTTCAGGAAACAGACACAGATGCAGTCCTTGTTTAAGGGCTTCTATCATTTGCGGAATACTATCTTTCCGGCTCTTGGCATCTTGTCGACTTACCAAAATAGATCCCGATTCATAGATATATCCAAAAATGGGAATTTTACTCATCTCTACCTTAGCCAAGGTGCGATTGGGTCCCGGTATTCCTGGCGATGATACCGGCACATCTGCTAGTGTATTGTGATTGAGGGTAACCACATAATTTTTACCCGGCTTAAAATGCTCATGGCCTTTATGCCGAACCGGACAAAATATGAGCGGCATATACATACCCATCCAAACCTGAAATCCCTTTTGAATTAATATTGATGCTTTACGCTCGTTACATGTGTGTCGAACAACCCAAAACAGGAGGGCTACAGGCAACATGGTAATCGCAAATAACAGCATACCATACATAAAATAAATACGAGCCAAAATATCTTTCATGGGCGTAAAGGTAGGATGAAGAAATGGAAAGTGAGAGTCTGAGAAGAGCACTTCATACGCGGCATTATCCATAATATTAGCCTTTCCAAAACGATTCGTTTTTCCAGAAGCTGTTCATTACCTTTATCTCCCATGTTGTTTTACCTCGAAACCGAACGATTAATTTTACGCGACCTATTACCCGAAGATGATATCGACATGTTTCGTTTGGATTCAGACCCTAGGGTACATACCTATTTAGGCAATCACCCCCTTCAGCATATTGAGCAAGCGCAAGGGGTTATTGCCATGGTGCGTCAGCAATACCTAGACTTTGGCATAGGTCGTTGGGCAGTTATAGAAAAGGCGAGTGGTGATTTTATCGGTTGGAGTGGATTGAAATGGATAGATACCGAAATCTATGGACGAAACCACTTTTACGATGTTGGCTATCGGCTAATTCCGCAATATTGGGGCATGGGTTATGCTACCGAATCGTGCAGGGCTGCCCTAGCCTATGGGTTTTCCGAATTACCGATGCAAGAGGTAATCGGAATTGCCCATGTCGACAATCATGCTTCTCGAAGGGCTTTGGAGAAGTCGGGCTTTACCCAATCACATGCTTTTTATTTTGAACGGTGGGCCGTGCATTGTCATTGGTTCAGTCTGCTCAAAAGCGATTGGGAGCAGCAACAAAAAAACATCCTAAGAACTAGGCAATAATCTTTCTGCGCCTGATACGCAGGGGAAGTTTGGCGTGAAACGACAAACCGCAGCCCGAAGTAGCAGGACTCATGCTGATAAGAACGTCAAACGCACACGCCCAAACATGTGTCTCACATACCTGTATTCTATAGGTAATACATACAAATTCTGAAGCCATGAATCAGAATTCGCTTACCTTGCAGCCTACATTTTCAACGTTAAAACAAAGACAAATGAATAAGTCATTCCTTTTCGGTATCGCCAGTCTACTCATCCTTGGCAGCCATGCCTCTGCCCAACAACGCAACGACAGCAGCACACGCAGCAAGATGATTGAAGGCATTAAGAAAGAGAAAATGCGTAAACCCGTTAAGCTCGAAGCCAATTCGGAGGAGATAAAAAAAAACGAAAGCACACAAAAAACAAGAGCCACCGACCTCAAGGTAAGTATAATCAACAGCGGTAACGAAGAAGGGGAAGCGCAGATTTGCATGAACCCCAGTAATCCGAATCAGTTAGTCATGAGCTTTATGGACAATACCAGCTCTGGCATAATCAACTATCCGGTATATTACAGTAACAATGGTGGATCTAGCTGGACTAAAAGCAGTTTTAATGCTTACAATCAGTTGAGTGCTGAGTTTCCCGGTTATTCATTTGCCGGTGGTGGAGATCCGGTATTTGCGTGGGATAAAAATAATAACCTCTATTTTTCGTGGATTTATTTATTGATAAACAATACATTCGATACTGCTGTAGCGGCTATGCACTGGGCCAGGAGCGTGAACGGAGGCAACAGCTTTACCCTGCAGTCTGGCAATAACCGTTTTATTGGTAAAGCCAACTTAGATCCGTTTAGCTTTGAGGCCATGCCGGGTAGTGAAGGATTTTACGACAGACAATGGTTAGCCGTTGATAATTCGGGAGGCGCCTTCGCCAATCAGTTGTATGTATCTTTTATCTATTTTAATACCCCAACAGAATCGGGGGCTCTGACGGGTAGTACCATCAAAAAACTCAATGCAGGTGGGACGGCTTTTGGCAATAAAATACAAGCCATGTCGGGCGCGATACAATTCAATAATATACGGGTCGACAATGCCGGTGTTTTACATCTAACCGGCGCTAATGTTGATAATAACGCTGTTGTCTATTGCAAGAGTACCGATGGAGGCAACACTTTTTCGAATCCGATAACGGTGTATACCGGTACCAATTTATTTGGGTCGCAAGGCAGTGGTTATGTACATGACCGCGAAAATGCTGCCGTAAATATGGAGGTAGATGGAGCTAAAAATGTGCATGTGGTTTGGAGTGATTTTGAAGCATCTGCAGGTCCTAATTTTAAAGCTTATTACAGCAGACTCAATACAGGGAGCAGTAGTTTTATTACCCCGATTGATTTAAATACCTTATTTGTGAGCGGACAAAAAGTCTTGATGCCGGTAGTAAGCACCGCTGGAAACCGCGTTACCATTGGCGCTTATGTCATCAATAGTGCCTTAGTAGGCGATTATTATATCATCAACTCGCAAGACAACGGCATTACTTGGTCGGCGCCTATTAAAGTAAGTAGCGGTAGCACTACATATAACTCAGCAAGCAATACAGGTGCTTGGTTTGGTGATTATTACAACGCTGTGCGCAGCGACAACATGGTGTATAATATTTGGAGCGATGGTAGAAGCACAGGAGGACCAAAGATGTATGTCAGTACAACCACATTATGGGGAACCGCCACTACCGACCTGACACCGATAAACAGTAATCTACAACTGGAGAATGTATATCCGAATCCGGCTGCTGACGAATTGAATTTACAATTTCATTGTGTGCATGCAGATGCGATAACCCTTGAAGTGTATAGTGTTGACGGCAAGCGATTATTAGCGCAAGCCCATAAATTGACTGCAGGTGATTCGCAGATTCTATTACCTGTTTCCACATGGGCAGCGGGACACTATATTATCAAAATTCGGAATAGCGAAGGCTTTGATTTGAGCAGACATATCGAGGTTACTCACTAAGTCTTTCCACTACCAAATAATTTCTGCTTTGCCTTGTTGCTTGAGAAGTTGATTGGTTGTTGAGAAATGTTTGCAGCCAAAAAATCCATTATAGGCAGAGAATGGCGATGGATGGGCTGCCTTCAAAACATAATGTTTGCTTGTATCTATCAGTCGCTCTTTTTCTTGGGCAAAGCGACCCCATAACAGAAAAACAATCCCCTGCTTTTCGGCAGAGACCTTTTGGATGACCGCATCCGTTAATTGCTCCCAACCGATTTTACTATGACTCAATGGAGAATTGGCTTCTACCGTGAGTGAGGCATTGAGCATGAGTACTCCTTGCTGTGCCCATGACAACAGACTGCCGCTTTGTGACAATGGTTTTCCGATATCAGCCTGCAACTCTTTATATATATTTTGTAAAGATGGCGGATGCTTAATGCCCTCTTGCACACTAAAACATAATCCATGCGCTTGTCCGGGTCCATGATAAGGATCTTGTCCTAGAAGCAGCACCTTTACCTCTTGAAAGGGTGTTTGTGTAAATGCGTTAAAAATCCACTTCCCTTCAGGATAGATTGTTTTTCCCAACTGCTTTTGCTGCTTCAGAAATTGTACGATGGCAGAAAAATAAGGTTTGTCAAATTCATCTTGCAACACAGACCTCCAGCTCTCTTCGATTTGTACTTGCATTGTTTATTCAAAATCGGTGTATAGAAGATATTTCTTACGGATGACTTTAAACGCATCCATATTCTTTTGCCAAGATAGTCGTATCGAAGCTTCACTCAGCCCCTGTTCGATTTGCTTTCGTAGTGTTTCAGTCCCTGCAAGTTTGGTAAAGAATGGAGTAAAGAATGAATCCTTTTTGGGAAAATCGCGATAGGCCGACAGGAGATAATCGAGGTTAATTTTGCCGTGCAATGATTCCCAATTCTTGGTAGGGTCGAATTGTAATGAGGTGCCAAAACAGGTTTGATCTTTATGCGGTGGCGACTTAGCCCCTTCGCGTGAAATCGGTGTAAAAGCAAACGAGCCTGTCTTCAAATCCGGATGTCCAAACATTTCGAAAGGATGTTCAGTCCCCCTGCCCACGCTGATATCGGTACCTTCAAACAAACATAAAGTAGGATACCAAAACACAGCCGTAGGTGTTTTTAAATTTGGAGAGGGTGGCACCGGACAATGGTAAGACATCTGATGATTGTAAGCCTGACAAGGCACAACCTGCAAGACACATTGCTCGCCATCCTTAAGCCAATGTTCGCCATTCAACATACGAGCATACTCACCCACCGTCATGCCATGTACAATAGGAATACATTGCATACCAACAAACGAACGATAGGCAGGTTCAAGAACTGGACCATCGACATAAAATCCATTGGGGTTAGGGCGATCGAGAATAAGCAAAGGCACATTGTTTTCGGCGCAAGCCTCCATTACATATTGCAGGGTTGAGATATAGGTATAAAATCGTGCCCCCACATCTTGAACATCAAAAACTACCCAATCTAAGTTTTGCATATCGGCTGCTGTAGGCTTTTTATGCGCCCCGTATAAAGAGATAACAGGCACTCCGGTACGCGTATCTATTTCATTATCGACATGTTCGCCGGCATCTGCCTTGCCACGAAACCCGTGTTCGGGACCAAAGATGCGTTGTAAGGAAATCCCTAAGGCATGGAGGGTATCGGCAAGATGTGTTTCACCCACAAGCGAGGTGGGATTAACTACGAGAGCCACTTTTTTATTTTTTAACAGGGGAAGATATAACTCCAAATGGATGGCCGCCGCCGTAGGTAATTGCCTAGCCAAGACAACTGAGGAACTAAATCCTAAACAGGTACAAACTATAAAAAATCTTAGTATTCGCATGGTATAGTCATCAATATAAAAAACCCATTTTGCCCTCCTGGTAATCACGCATGGCCTCTAAAATTTCGGTTTGCGAATTCATCACAAAAGGGCCATACGTTACCAAGGGTTCATCAATCGGAATTCCCGACATGAATAGTATTTTTGTTTCCGACAGGGCTTTCCATTCGATTTTCCCCTCTCCCATCTGAAAATGAACCAACTGGTGTTGAGCATACTGAGCATCGCCATTAACAGTAACTCGTCCTTCTAAAATATAAAACAACACATTTTCATTCGCGGGTAGCTCTACATGAAAGACAGAATGATTGTCCATGCGCAGCATCGCCGTAAGTGTATTAGAGGGTGCAGGTCCGCGACGACCGGCATAAGTTCCCGACACCAATCGAAAGGCAATTCCCGGCTCTTCGATCAGCACCATTTCGTTTTGGGTAATCGCCTGATAAGCAGGCGTCTTCATTTTATCTTCGGCTTTGAGGTTAATCCACAACTGGATCCCCTGAAAACGCCCACCCATTTCGAGCATTTCTTTGCCTGAGACTTCACTATGGATAATTCCACGGGAGGCATTAATCCATTGCACTTCGTTACTATGAATTTCGTGTTCGTTACCTAAAGAATCGCGATGGGCCACACTACCATCGAACATAAAAGTAATAGGACTAAATCCACGATGCGGATGAGGAGGTACATTGAGTCCCTTCCCATTGGCTTCGATAGTCATATCAAAATGATGCAATAAAATAAAAGGACTAATCTGTCGCAGACCATCGAGCGGTATTGCTTGTCGGAGTTTATTTTCTCCCATCATGATTTCGGGCGCATGATACGCTTTGTCTACCTTACGAAATTGCATCTTATACGATTTTATAAATTTCTTCTACCCATTTCATTTTACTATCCATATCAATTTGCAAATCGAGCAATCGACCGGTATGAATATTAAACACCCAACCGTGCACCCTGAGTCCGCGGGTATGATAAGCCTGTTGCACTTCGGCTGTTTTGATAAGATTTACGCATTGCTCATGTACATTGAGTTCTACCAAGCGTTCGTATCGTTTCTCTTCGTCATCAATAGCGTTCAATTCATCCTGATGCAAACGATACACGTCGCGGATATTACGCAACCAAGGATTCAGAACCCCCATATCCATTGGCAACATAGCGGCTTTTACCCCACCGCAATTATAATGTCCGCAAACCACAATATGTTTTACTTTCAAAAAATCGACAGCATAATGAATCACAGACATCGCGCTGAGATCTACATTATTCACCAGATTAGCGATATTACGATGGATAAAGGCTTGTCCAGGAGAAATGCCCATTAACTCCTCGGCAGTCACCCGACTATCGGAGCAACCTATATATAAAAATTCAGGAGATTGCCCTTGGGCTAGCAAGTCAAAATAATCGGGATTGAGTGTTAACTTCTCCTCAATCCATTTTTCGTTATTGGTAAATACCTGTTGTAAATCCATGAGTAGTGTATTGTCGTTATTCTATAGCTTTATGATGCGCAGTTTATGGCTACAGATAGATAGAGGGCATGGGAAGAAGATAATGTCTTCATTTTGGGAGCAAAGGGGGTTCGATTTCATACCCATCAAATTTCAGCCAAAGCTAATGCATTGCTGCTAAAGCTAAGTAGACTGTTGATACTTGCCTTCGGAAATCTTAAATGTGTCTTCAGTTTTATTTATGGCTAGACCTCTATTTCATTCGTATTCCCATCCTACTTTTGAACGGCGAATGATAGCACCATGAAATGTTTTCCATCTTATTGCCCCACCCTATTTCTCTTGCTGCTTTGCCTCAGCTTTTCTGCATGTTCATATTCTCAAAAACAAAAATCTATGCCCGAAAAAAATCCTTATTACTCAAACACAGATACCCAGACATTACAAGTGAGTAACGACGAATGGAAAAAAGTGTTACCTGCCGATGTTTATGATATCGCGCGTAACAAGGGAACAGAAAGAGCATTTACCGGACAATATTGGAATCATTTTGAGACAGGGACTTATCATTGTAAAGCATGTGGACTCCCTCTCTTTCGCTCGAACGGAAAATTTGAAAGCAGCTGCGGATGGCCTTCTTTTTTTGAACCGATTACAGCCCACAGCTTACGTTATGCCCGCGACAACAGTTATGGCATGGTTCGCGAGGAGGTCATGTGTGGTCGATGCGGTGCTCATCTCGGACACGTTTTCGATGATGGCCCACCACCTACCTATAAACGCTATTGCATCAATTCTGTGATTATTGATTTTGAAAAGAAAACAGATTAACTCGACAACCTATCCCATGAAATATTTTCCATGCCTCTTTCTTGTGTTTCTGCTGGTTCAGGCCTGTGGTGCGCAAGAATCCAAACTCAATCACGATAAAGTATTTACACAAATGAACGACGCAACCCACACAACTCCCTTGTCTACGGATACAGCTACCCTCGGAGGCGGATGCTTTTGGTGCACCGAGGCGCAACTCCAATTATTAAAAGGCGTGATAAAGGTAACCTCAGGATATGCAGGTGGACAAACCAAAAACCCAACCTATAAAGAGGTATGTACAGGATTAACGGGCCACGCTGAGGTGATACAAGTTGTGTTTGACCCCAGTCAATTATCATACGATCAATTATTAGCTGCCTTTTGGCAAGCCCATGATCCAACGCAAGTAAACAGACAAGGTAACGACGAAGGCACTCAATACCGCTCTATTATTTTGTATCATAACGAGGAGCAGAAGCGAATAGCCGAGATGTATAAACAAAAATTAAACGAAGAAAAAGCTTACGACAATCCCGTGGTTACTGAAATTGCGCCATTGACAGTCTTTTATGATGGTGAAGCCTATCATCAAAATTATTACGAACAAAATAAAACCCAAGGCTATTGCTTGTTTGTGATACAACCTAAGCTCGACAAATTCAAAAAAGTATTTGCCACAAAGCTGAAAGACAATCAATAAGTTTTGTATTTTGCAGAGTATGAAATCTGGATTAGCCCTACTTTGTATTCTGCTATTTTCGACAAACGCAGATGCCCGGTCGAAAAAAAAACCGCTGCTTGCACAAGAACATCCGGTGATGGGTTTTTATTTGGCTGGAAATGGAAATACAAACAACCTTAGCGTTCAAGCCTCCCAATATTGGCAAATCCATCAAAAAAACTCTCACGTATCTGTGGGCTTAGGGGCCAGATTTACGGGGAGTTTAGGTAACAAAAATCCTCATTACGAAACAGCCCAAATTGATTTACGTCGCGAAAGCAATTTTATTTTTTCTCAACAAGTTGCGGCACATATCGACACCTTACAGTTACAACAAACACAAACCAATACCCTAAATGCGATGATCTCCTTGCGCTATAGCCGAAAAAAATATGATGTGGCGCTTGATATGGATATTGCAGGATTTGGTTTTGGACCTACCCAAGAAGCCACACTCTTCTTTGGAGAACAGAGCGAAGCCAGTCGGTTGGTATTAGCCAAGCCGGCACCAAGAAACTTGTTACTCCTTGGCGATAACAATGTGGGCAACTTACATAGCACCCTGAGTGTAAATTATCATTACCGTGCGCAGTGGGATCTTTGTATTGGCATCTCTCAATTGCGCTGTGAATATCGAATCGACAAACCCGTTTTGTACACGGCATCGACTGGCATTATTATCAACACAGATCGTTACAGACAGACAGCCGTAGGCATTTTACTCGGAACGCGTTATCATTTCCATGCTAAGAAATCATGAAAAAAATTATTTTCTTTTGTCTGCTCTCTTTGCTGAGTTCATCCTTACAGGCGCAAACATCGTATAAAACCATACAGCAATTATTAGTCAACTTCGAACTCAAAAATGTAGGGATTAAAGTAGAGGGTAAGTTTGGGCAGGTACAAGGCGAAGTATTGGTAGATCCTAAAAATATCACCGCTTCCCACTTCGAAGGAAAACTAAAAACGGCATCGGTGAGTACTGACAATCCGTTACGAGATAAACATTTGACCGAAAAATCTGATTTTTTCAACAGCGTAAAATTTCCAGAAATTACGCTCAAGTCTACCAAGGTAAGTGCCTCACAATATCCAAACTCGTATAAAGTTGATTGGTTATTGACGATAAAAGGCATCACCAAAAAAATAACGACCGATGTATTGATTGCGCCATCTAATGGAACCGTATTACTACTCACTGTATTTAAGCTCAACCGCCTGGATTGGAAATTAGGCAGTAAAAGTCTTACCATGAGCAATGAAGTCATGATAACCCTACAATGCACCGCGAGCGAATAATCATTACCC
>JBEISB010000170.1:0-5004 GCA_040375635.1 Chitinophagaceae bacterium
CTTTTCATCAGAAGGGATAAAAATTAACCTAGCTTACTTTTGATCTAAGACTCTTGAAATATTTTCTCTACAATATCGAAAACCGTTTGTTTTCAATATCTAAATCATTGGCGACAATGGCCGAAGACTAATGATTATACTTATCGTTCTCGCGATAGTAAAAATCTGATTTCTCACGATTGAAGATACGATAGCGCAAAGACATATAAACACCGAAAGCCATATTCTTCGTGTCGCCATGTTTTATATTATCATCCGTAGGTCCATGATATTTTACTTTCGTATTAAAAGGCTTGTAAGGAATAGAAGATGAAGGTTGCGTTTCGAAGTTGATATTCATTTTTGCCGTATTCTCAACGGGACTAAAGCCCATATCAACACGACCATACACACCAAATACCCAATCACGAGAAAGTAAGAAATCGAGGCCCATCGTTCCAAAAGCCGATACATCTGTTTTGTTATATAATGGAGCAGTAAGGGTTCCTTTCGTTACAACCGTATCATCCCAACTTACCTCTGTATTGTGAATGTCCACAATTAAACGGTCGTTGTTATAACGAATCAGTTCGTAGCGCTCTTGGTAATTCGCAAGCACACCGATATTGGCACCTGCAGAAAATGAGAAAGCCACCATACGGCGTGGATTTGTACCTAAGTGCCAAGCCAAACCTGCCTTCAAGTAATTAAGGCGACTGTAGGCATAATAACTTGTGCTATCTGCGTAATTCCCTCTGTAGTTTTGTCCTAATTTTTGATTGAAAAATTGAAGACTGAAGCCTGTTGGCAGATGTTTGAATAAGGTAAAAAAGTATCCTGCCTCCAATCCTAAGGTTGGCTTGAAGGTAGGCAGATAATCACCATACGCAGCATCAGCGGCATTGGATAAGGTTGTATTATTCACGCCGGCAAACACACCCACACGACCTTCATTTTGGGCAAATACCGCTAATTGGCATACAAGCAGTGACAACAAGATTAGGATTCTTTTCATACGACTATTTCGTTGTTTCAATTAATTAGCGATATATTTTCTAATAGATAAAAACACCCCTGCCGATAAATTTTTTGAAGCCGGACGATTGGGTTCCCAACCTTTCGCTATATCAGCAGCTGTTGGGGCATTATATTTTGAATATAAATTTTTCCAAGGATTGAAATCTACTTCTTTCATCAAATCAGAATCATAGGTAATTTTTGTTCCTTTTGTGCGCTCAACATTCGAAAAACCAATATCAGAGCGCACATGCAAGGCTAATACCGTTCGACGGAAAATGCGAATCTCTCCCCCAATCCCAAAAACAAACCCTAGATCAATAGGATTATATACACCGCTATTTAATTTCCCTTTGATTTCACCATTGCTGCCAGCTACATAATCTAAGCCGGAGGTTGATGAAGAACTTACCACTTGGTTGTCTTTGTTTTTCAGGGTTATATCATCCGAATATTGATTTAAAATCGATACATAAGGACCAAACATGGCACTAAATCTAAAGCGGCGATCAGGATAATAACGATTGTAAGATTTAAAGTGAAAAAGTAACGGAATCTTTAGGTAAGTGAGATCGGTTTTTGCGGTCATACTAAGCTGGGAAAGGCTATCATAACCGGTATATGCGGCCCCTCCTTTCCAATACAATACTTGCCCGCCAAAGCCTACCGTGCGTTGAAACCAATAGATGCCTTCTATTCCACCTGCATAGGTAAAATTAGATGGATTCATATCCAGACGCGCATCAGCTTCGATATCATCGCGATTGGTGAGCATAGAGGTAAAACCGCCACTAGTTAGTCCCCATTGCATACCCAATACAGGCACATCATTACGCCCGGTAAGTGTAAAGTCGTATTGGCCATTCGCTACACAAGCCATCATCACTAAGAATACGCTCAGTATTTGCTTTTTCATCACGGAATATTTTCGTACTCACAAATATATACAATTAACTTACATTTCATACTATTCGGCCCGAACTTCATAGATGCCCGGAAACAGGAATCGTTTACCTGTAGCGTTTTCGACACATTCGTAACGGGTACGTCTCTTACTGTGTACCGTAAACTTTCGCCCATCAAGGGTTTGAAACGAATTCCCCAATCCGATGTTTTCTACTAGCGTATGCCCAGAGGGTTTATCATCATAACGATGTAATACCCGAAATAAATGCGGATCGCTGCAGGTGCTTGCGGCCGGACTTTGCAAGGATTTTTGCAGGGCCAGATGAATATCATCAGGAAAAACCCCTTTGTCGGTGAAGCGTTTTAATAAAAGAGCAAAAACAGTCTTCCATTCTTTGCCATGCGGCGAAACGTTGCGACCATGATTGAGATGATTTACCAAATGGGCCACTTCGTGAAGATACGTAATCAAAAAGTGCCAACGATTCAACGAGATATTGATGGAAATGGTGTGCGGCTTTTCGCGATGAGCAGGACGATAATCACCGAGTATGCTTTTTCTATCTTTCCGCAGTTTGAGATGGATCTTATAGGTATGCATAAAATACAACACATCTTCCAAGGTATTATCAGGAAGATAATCTTGCAATGCCTGTAACTGATGATTGCGTAGTGCCATTAACGAATTGCTTCTCTCACTCGAACTAATTTTTCGAGCAGAGGTCTCATTGCAGAAAGTCGTAACATATTAGCCCCGTCACTCAAGGCCTTAGCGGGATTGGGATGGGTTTCGATAAACAAACCATCTGCTCCCGCTGCAATCGCACACTTCGCAATGGTTTCTATCATTTCGGGTTGTCCTCCTGTAACGCCCGTCGACTGGTTAGGCTGTTGTAAGGAATGAGTAACATCCATTAAGACTGGCTTATGATTTTGCTGCATGATAGGAATACCTCGAAAATCAACAACCAAGTCTTGATAGCCAAAGGTTGTCCCCCGTTCCGTAAGCATAACCTTCTCATTCCCTTGAGACAATACTTTTTGAACCGCAAACTTCATCGCATCAGGCGATAGGAATTGTCCTTTTTTAATATTCACTACCTTACCGGTTCGCGCTGCCGCTACTAATAATGAAGTTTGTCGACATAAGAATGCAGGAATTTGTAACACATCGGCTACAGCTGCTGCGACTTCCGCCTCTTCTTCGGTATGAATATCGGTAACAATCGGCAATTCGTAAGTACGACGTACCGCAGATAAAAGATTGAGCGCATCTTCATTGCCAATACCCGTAAACGAATTCACATTGCTTCGGTTAGCTTTTGTGTATGATGATTTAAAGACCAACGGAATCTCTAATTCGCTACAAATTTGCTTTAATGTTTCGGCTGTTTCGAAAAGCACATCTTGATTTTCGACCACACAGGGACCAGCTAACAAAAAAAAATTATCTTTTTGAATCTGGCCCCGAAATAGTTCTTGTAAAAAATCCATGCCGCAAGTTAGTACATAATTGTATTTTCACCCCACGATTAACCGATATGTATACAGTTGGAATTACCGGAGGAATTGGATGTGGCAAATCGGTTGTTGCCCATCTTTTTCGAATTTTGGGTATACCTGTATATGATGCAGATCAAGAAGCAAAAAAACTATACGATCATGATCCGATGCTCAAAGCGTTAATCATAGCAAATTTTGGGCCTGAAGTCTATCCCAATCATCGCTTTCACCCAAAAGCCTTAAGCGAAATCGTGTTTCGTGATCCCCAAAAATTGAAACTACTAAACGAGATTATACATCCAAGGGTTATTGCCCATTCTCGTGAATGGATAAAACAGCAAACAAGTCCTTATGCAGTAAAAGAAGCTGCCTTGCTTATCGAATCAGGATCTTATCAGGAGCTAGATACGTTGATCGTTGTAAACAGCCCCATAAAAATGCGAATAGCCAGGGTTATGCAACGCGATCATATAAGCAGAGATGCTGTAGAAGCGCGTATCAAACAACAGATGCCAGAACCTGAAAAGGCAAAATTTGCACAACATATCATCGAGAATAACGAATGTATGCTGCTCATTCCTCAGGTATTAGCTCTACATGAGCTATTTCTCAGACAATCAACATCTACTTTGTAAGCACCGTCTTCATAGGACTCAGCAATTGAGTCTCCAAATTCTTTAATTCAACAATGGTCGATTGTACCAATTGTACTTCATTCCAATCCTGATCATTAAGCTGTCGTAATTGTTCGTAGTAGCTATGATGCATGTGTCGGATTTTACGAAGTTGAAAAAATACAACCGTATCTTCTACATCATTCAAATAAACATCGTCTGTAGTGGGCACTTTGATATTATGTTTATCTAACCACCCAGCACTTAATTCATACGGAAAGTACAAAGCTTCGATCGCTGCATTCCGAATAGACTCATCATCATGGTAAGTAAAAAATTGCGCTGTGGGAAATTGCAGGGTTTCGTCTAAATGTCGAAAGTAAACCTCATATAAACTACCCCAATTCCGATTCGCAAATTCCGCATCGGCCAACTTGGCGCGAATCATATCAGCAATACTGTTTTCCTCATCATAAGACTTATTACCATGCTCGATCAAAATACGCAATAGCGCTTTTTCTTGCAAATAATCCTTCTTCAGCAACATCTCAGCATCGGTTTGCTCAATGACGGTATCCGGACGAGCCTGTTGTTCTAACTTTTCGGCTTCGGACCGATCAACGAGATCTTGCTTCACCAATTTCTCGCGAATTTTTTTATTGATTAAAGCAATTAATCCAGCCTCTTCGATTTGCAACAATTGCGAACAGCGTCTTACATAATCCTGCTGCTTCGTAAAATCTTCAACCTTATTAATTTTCGCAAGGGTATCGGCAATATCATTAATGAGAGCACTTTTCTTGATGCTATCATTGCTCGCTTCCCGCAAGGAGGCTTCTAATCGAAATAAAATAATATCCTTACGATGGGCAGCTACATAATTTCGGAAGGCATCCATACCCACCGATTGCACATAACTATCGGGATCGTGTTCGGCAGGCAGCATAACAACCTGCACATTCAATCCTTGTTCGATAGCCATATC
>JBEISB010000017.1:0-18114 GCA_040375635.1 Chitinophagaceae bacterium
CCCAATACATTCATCAAACTCGCAATCCATACCATGCACTCGAGATTAACTCGACGAGGATAAATAATAAATGATTATACGAAAAGGTACCTAAAAACATAAACTAATTACATAATTATCCGCACAGGCAAAGCCTGCGAAGAACATACCACTTGCGAAGGCAAAGCCTTCGAAGAGTGAGATTCATCAATCTCGCAATCCATAACGCGCACTCGAGATTAACTCGACGAGGATAAAAAAAGTAAGACAGGAAATTAATCCGTGATCTCTACTTTTTCCATCACATCTCCGGCCACAATAGCATCGAGCACTTCTAATCCGCTGGTTAAGCGACCAAGCATGTATGTACGCCATCGAGGTGACTGGTATTATTGCGACTATGACAAATGAAAAATTGAGAACCGCCCGTATCTTTTCCGCGGTGAGCCATCGAAAACACACCACGATCGTGATATTGTTTTGGACCACTTGTTTCGCATTTGATCTCATAACCCGGTCCGCCAGCACCTGTACCATCCGGACATCCCCCCTGAATCACGAAATCAGGAATCACGCGGTGAAAGGTCAATCCATCATAAAATTGAACCCCGATTAATTTTTTAAAATTAGCTACGGTAATAGGCGTGGCATCATCATATAATTCAAAATGCATATCGCCCTTGTTGGTATGAATTACACCATGGGTTAGTTTCACGTCACTCATAATATTGTTTTGCGGCGAAGGTATGTTTTTTCAGAGAGAGGGCGAAAGAATGATGGCATCAAATAGAGCTGCCAACGATTATTGTAACGCAAAATTGACAGGCAAAGAATACGTGCTACTCACTTTTTTTTCAGCTTGCTCGGCAGGCTTCCAGCGTGGCATCATCATCAGCACGCGCAATACTTCTTCATCACATCCGAAACCTAAGCCTTGTAAAATATGAATATCCTTTACAATTCCTTCTTTGTCGATCACAAACTCTGCGGTTACCTTGCCTTGAATATTTTTTCGTTTTGCCTTTTTAGGATATTGAATTTGTCTCGACAAAAAACGCATCAAAGCCTCATCGCCTCCCGGAAACTCAGCCGACTTATCAACCATGCGAAAACTCGTCTCTACCGATGCAGGTTTTACCGGATCGGATACTACTGTCTTCGTTACAACAATAGGTTGCGTTGTTGCAGCGGGTTGCAACCCCTTTTCAGGTAAGCGGCAATTGACTGGAAATCGAACTTGTGTTTGTCGGCGACGACGGCCAAAGGAATTGCAGGTCCAAGTCGGCATGCGCAACACGGCTCCCACAACCACCTTGCTCCAATCCATGCTAATTGGATTTTCGACATAGGCAAGCATCACATTTCCATTGGTATCGAGCGTGGCCCTAACCATTACCTCACCTTGAATACGCGAATTGAGTATTGATTGTGTTGGATGCAGTTCATGTGAAAAATATCGGCGCAAAGAATCGGTGCCTCCGGGAAATTCGTAAGTGATTGGAATATTGACAACCGATTCTTCAACACTCGACGCGTCGTTTACCCCTTCTACCTCACCCGAATGATTGGACCTATGAAAAGTATGATGAGTTGTCGGCGCATGACTTGATTTGCCGGACTTTGCAGACTTAGCCCCCTTAGTTGATTTTGTAGATTTGCTAGATTTCGTTGACTTGCCTCCCTTGCTCGTCTTTTTGGCTTGCGCAGATTTGGCAGCAGGTTTTCGCTTAACCGGCTTGCGGGCCATCGTAGTAAGTGGCATCATCAACACCAAAAAAAAACAGCTGAGAATCAATCGTACATTCATCGAATTAAACATATTTTTTACCTGTATAGGCGAATTACATAATAAGTGGTTTCAACAAAGCTATATCGATTAGCCCAAACTAAAGCGCACCGGCAATCTAAACAAAGCACGGATAGACTTCCCGTTTTGTTTTCCGGGTTTCCATTTCGGCATCAACTTTAAAACCCGAATCACCTCTTCGTCACAGCCATAACCCAAGCCTCGCAACACCTGAATATGACTAATACTGCCATCTACCTCAACAATAAATTGAGCGATTACTTTTCCTTCTATGTTGATTTCACGAGCCCGTGCGGGATATTTTATGTTTTTCGAAAGAAATTGCATGAGGGCAGATTCGCCACCCGAATACTCAGGCATCTGTTCGCAAAATTCAAATACAGATTCTTCCGTTACCGGTGGTGGAGGGTCTACCGCAACATTCCTTACTTCTTTGGATGTCGACGATTTCGAAGTATCGACGAAAGACCGCGTCTGTGCCTTTACCGAAAGTTGACTCAACAAGCCTATGCCAAGAATAATCAAGCTTAGTATTTTCATAACGTGAAGGTAAGATAAAGCACTAAGAAAATGAATCAGCCCTAATATCTGTCTGCTATTTCATCTCGTTCCTCATGGCAAATATGCGACTTACTTAGTCTTTCATAATTTTTCTAACTGTCCTGTGTTTGGCAGTACTGACTTCCATCCAATACATTCCAGAAGTCCATGCACCTGGAAATATATCAGCTTGTGAAGCGTTTAGATTGGAAGCGTCAAAGACCGTCGTACCATAAGTATTGCATACACGAATACGGGTTAACATCTCAGGGCCAACGGATACATGCAATTGTGTACTAACCGGGTTGGGATAGATTTGAAGGGTATTCGACTCGTTTGTTTGCCAATTTGTGGCAATATGAAGCTGACAAGAATCGTGTTTGACCCGCTGAATAAAAGTATCGAGATAGGCAACGGGATAATGATGCCCACTAAAATTGTAGGTGAAATCGATTTGACAATTTTTATGTAGAGAGGCCAAACTATCCTCTAAGCTATGGGTTTGGTATTCGTAAGCTACCGTTCCTCCATCGTTATCGCCGTAACTAAATAAAGCATAGGTAAGTGAATTCATCCACTTATAGGCCAAAGAATCGAGGGCATATTTCGTAAACTGATTGGTATAATATGGATTTTCGAAATTATTGAGTGGAAATCCACTATAAGAGGCAACAGACAAGCCAGAAGCACAATTTACACCATCGGCCCCGCCTTCTAAGGCTGCTATTAATGCCGGAAAGCCAGCGTTGGATAGTCCAAGTACAATTACTTTTTGATACTTCAACTTTAAATACTTCACCAGGGCAATACACTCTATCGTCATATTAGCCCCCCAAGGCTTACCCTTTAAATCGGTATAGGGTGTAAAATAATTGTAGTTGAGTTTTTTATAGAAGCTAGTGCCTGTGTTTCTCCAGATATTTCTAAAATCTTCGTTGGGTTTTACATAGGTAAACACATCACCATAAGGCAGACAAACCTGTTTGATTGGTTTCGGCAAATTTTGATAATTTGTCGAATCTCCTTCTGCAATATGCAAACCATTATGGATTCCCGTGCCGGGGATTATTAAAAAGGCAGTGCTTGAATCGACCTTAGAATGATTATAATACGCATACCAAGGTTGATGGATGGTATCATATAGGAACAACCCTTTTACCTCTTGCAATATCGTATCGTACTGAGGCATTTGGTTGTGTAAGCCCTGTAATGCAATCAGGGTATCTATCGGATGAATGTTTTCGGGATGTTCTGCCTGCTGAATGGTAAAAGGACAATCTTTTTTGATGATAGCCTGCAAGTCAGCCATACTTGTAGCCTCCGGATAAATGAAATTCGCAGAATCATTAGTAAAGAAAGTAATCGCGTTATACTCTGTAAATAAATCGTTTAGATTAATTGCCTGCGCTGAACCATTTATTGACGACAGCAAGGTGCCCAACACAAACAAAGCCATAATACACCAACGAAATAGACGCATAGCAGCTACAACATAACCATTTATTTTCAATATAGTAACATAGACGGCTAACAATAACATGACATGCGTTCGAAATACATGCAGATTCACACGTTATCGGAAGTGAGACTTACCGGCATACAATCAAGAAACAGCAATACAATCTGCTTAGTGACTAGATATCGAGCTTGGCATACTTGGCATGCTTCTCAATAAACTCACGTCGTGGTGGAACCTCCTCGCCCATCAACATCGAAAAGATTCTGTCGGCTTCGGCTGCACTATCGATAGTCACTTGCTTGAGCGTACGGGTTTCGGGATTCATCGTCGTCTCCCAAAGTTGTTCGGCATTCATCTCTCCCAAACCTTTATATCGTTGGGTATGCACGCTATCTTCTTTCCCATCGGCAATTTGC
Source organism: Chitinophagaceae bacterium (assembly GCA_040375635.1). Lineage (GTDB taxonomy): Bacteria > Bacteroidota > Bacteroidia > Chitinophagales > Chitinophagaceae > OLB11. The sequence continues at coordinate 4,202 of JBEISB010000017.1, forward strand.
TCAATAATGCGTTTCCGTTCGGCATCATCGAAAGCGTACACCTGCTCTTTTCCTTTCTTTAATAAATATAATGGCGGTTGAGCAATATATACATAACCTTGTTCTACCAATTCCTTCATATATCTGTATAAGAAAGTAAGAATGAGGGTAGAGATATGCGAACCATCGACGTCGGCATCCGTCATAATGATTAACTTATGATAACGGAGTTTTGTTGTGTTCAGGGCTTTGGCATCATCAGGTGTTCCGATGGTAACGCCGAGTCCGGTAAACATATTTCGAATCTCTTCATTTTCGAATACCTTATGCGGCATCGCTTTTTCGACATTCAGGATTTTACCGCGCAGTGGCAGGATAGCCTGATATTGACGATTCCGTCCTTGCTTGGCAGTTCCACCGGCCGAGTCTCCTTCGACCAAATACAGTTCGCATTTCGTAGGATCATTATCACTGCAATCGGCTAGCTTACCTGGCAATCCGCTACCTGTAAGTACATTTTTTCGTTGCACCAACTCACGCGCTTTACGAGCAGCATGTCGAGCCTGAGCTGCAATAATTACTTTGTCAATAATAATTTTAGCCTCACGAGGATGCTCTTCGAGGTAAGCATCTAATACCCGAGATACCGCCGAATCCACAATACCAGAAACTTCACTATTTCCTAGCTTGGTTTTGGTTTGTCCTTCAAACTGAGGCTCCGGAACTTTTACTGAGATAATCGCACTCAGTCCTTCCCGGAAGTCATCACCCACGATATCCACCTTAGCCCTTTCAAATAATTTATTTTTATCGCCATAGGATTTAAACACGCGGGTGAGGGCTCGTCGAAAACCAGCCACATGGGTCCCTCCTTCAATTGTATTGATATTGTTTACATAAGAGAAAATATTCTCGCCATAGGATTGGTTGTACAACATCGACAATTCAACCGCCACGTTACTGTCTGCGTCCATATCCTCTACATAAATAGGATCGGGTAATAAGCCTTCGCGTTTCGCATTTTTATCGAGCAAGACAATAAATTCACTAATCCCCCCCTCACTATAGAACGTATTCTTTACGAATGATCCGTCTTCTTCTTTTTCACGCTCATCAATCAGATGGATACGAATGCCTCTGTTAAGGAACGATAACTCGCGTAAGCGGGCAGCCAAGATTTCGTAATTATATACGTTAACGGTAAAGATGCTATCGTCGGGCAAAAAGGTAACTTTAGTACCGGTCTTTTCGCTGTTGCCAATTTCACGAACAGGATACTTCGGAACCCCGCAACTATATTCTTGTTCAAACGTTTTCCCGTCACGATTAACAACCACATACAGATACTTACTTAGCGCATTCACACAACTCACCCCCACACCATGTAAACCACCGGATACTTTGTAAGAACCCTTATCGAACTTACCACCGGCATGCAACACCGTCATTACCACTTCCAAGGCCGAACGCTTCTCTTTCGTATGCATAGCCGTAGGAATGCCACGCCCATCATCTTCGACCGTTACAGAATTATTTTCATGAATGGTAACCGTAATATTTTTACAATGACCGGCTAGCGCCTCATCGATAGAGTTGTCGACTACCTCATACACAAGATGGTGAAAGCCTTTGATACTAATATCACCGATATACATTGCGGGACGCTTCCTAACCGCTTCGAGTCCTTCAAGAACCTGTATACTATCGGCTCCATAATTGGGTTGTTGTTTAATTTCTTCGTTTCCTGATTCCATTGTTGTTTGCTGACATTTAATGAGCGCGTCGCACAGACGGCCCCTGTTTTGAAAGGTGTACAAAAGTACAAGAAACTGCCTGTTTTAGCAAGTTTTTTCGGAATTCCTCTTTTGCAAACAATCCAATGCCAACAAGGGTTTTAAGAGATTCAATTTCATTATTTATCCACATTTCCACAATTGATTCGCATCATAGATTCTATTCTAATTTTCTGTCGATTTGCGAACTCGTTTTTTAGGCTTGGATACCCCATGTCAATTTCTGATTCTAAGCGCAGTGTTTCTCTTAATTCCTTAGATTTGCTTCGGTTCTAAAAATCCGATTCATGAAGAAAATATACCTTCTGGCATTATGCCTCGTATGTAGTTTGTCGATATGGGCTCAAAGTCCTGGCGATACCCTAACCGTGCAAACCTTTCAATATGGCTCTACTACTCGTGACACCGTGGTACATTTTCCAAATACCCCGGGACTTACCTTCGAAAAAGTACTGATGTTTTACAATATTCGTTGTAAAAACGGATTGGTATCACCCGCAACGTCAGGACAAACCAATATCGGTTGTGGAGAGTGGGATTATTCTTGCAATACCTATATCACCGATTCATCGAAGGTCGATTCGATGCTGAGCACTCGTCCATCGCACAGCATCAGCAACTATAGTGGTGGGGTATATCCATACACAACGGCCCCCTTTTTTAATCTCTACCAATTTTCACAAACCCAAACCACAACGAGTATACTCTCCGAAAATCAATACCCTGTCGGTACCGGCTCATTGAGCTCGGCCCAAGTGTTGGCTGCCGATAAAAAATCGGGTCGCTCACAATATTTATTTACAGCCGCTGAACTAGGCGCTGCCGGTGTCACTGCGGGTCCAATTGCCGGTATTTTACTCAATGCCCTGAACAGCAGTAACGTTCAGTTTTTAAAGATCCAAATGAAACATAGTTCCCTCACCGCCTTAGACCCTGGGGCTCCGGATTTGCTTGGGTTTACCGAGACCTATAATGCGAATACGAATGTGGCAAGCGGAAGCAACCGCCTCCAATTTTACACTCCCTTTGTGTGGGATGGTATTTCGAATATCATCATCGACCTCTCGTTTACCAATTCAACCCCTAATAATACCTTATTGATTAGTACGCATAACACAGGCACCAATCTTGGTATGTACACCCAAAATGGTTCTTACATCAATACCGCCAATGGGATTGTAAGTTCATTACCTCCGGCTCCATTCTCTGCTATCAGCAACGAGATTACCGTATCGTTCTGGTGTCGCGGCAATGCCGGTATCAATGCGGTAAACACTTCAATTATCGAAGCTATTGATGCCGGAAATCACCGACAATTGAACATACACCTCCCCTGGAGCAATGCTAATGTGTATTTTGATTGTGGAAACTTAGGCAGTGGTTATGATCGCATTAATAAGGCTGCCGCTTTGCCAGAATTGCAAGAACAATGGAACTATTGGACCTTCACCAAAAATGCGGTATCGGGCATTATGAACATTTACCTTAACGGCACCCTTTGGCATACGGGATCAGCAAAAACCAATCCTATCAATATAGACTCGGTTGTGTTTGGTGCTAATATCGCTTATGGCAATCATTACAAAGGTGACATTGATGAATTAGCCATCTTCAATAAAGAAATGAATGCCGCGGATATTGCTGCGTGGATGTATAAATCTATTGACGCCACCCACCCAAATTACAGTAACTTATTGGCTTATTATCCCTTAGAAGAAGGGGGTGGAACGAGCAGTGCCGATGCCAGCGTAAGTGCACAACAAATGCAATTCCCGTATACGCCCGATTGGAGGTATACACGCGGCGATAAACTCGAACGCTTATTTACCACAACACAAGAACGTCCAAACATTACTTTTTTACAAGGCAGCTATACCCTCAATAATACCAACGTATTCGTTTACGATTCTATTGCTGCTTCGCCCAATATTGTAAAAGCTTTTTCGATCGCAAGTAATGCAGGCACCTCAATCAGCGATGCCGTGAATGTTAGTAGCACCAATATTTACTGGCTCGCAAAATACCGTTATATCTATGATGGTGTGAGTGGTGCCTTAATCGACTCATTGCCGGTAACTGCTGTTGATACTATTTATATCGTAGATCTCCCTTTTACAGATCGTTATCCTTCAAAGTTTGAAATCATGTCGTTTGTAACCCCTTATGGCATCAATCTCGATATGGGAATGAACGGAAAGACATGGACATTTGACATGACTGATTATTTGCCGATTCTACAAGGCAACAAACGCATTACCGTAGAACGTGGGGGCGAATGGCAAGAAAACATGGACATCAAATTTTTGTTCATCGTAGGAACCCCTCCACATAATGTATTAGACATCTCTCAAATCTGGAGACAACCTTCGAATTGCAATTATAATGATATTGTTACCAATAAGTATTTTGAACCTCGGAATGTAAAAATGAATGCCAATGGAAAATCATTTAAGATTCGCACAACCATAACAGGCCATGGACAAGAAGGAGAATTTATTCCCCGTGTGCATGCGCTCAATGTCAATGGAGGGAGCAATGAATTTGAATGGTTAGTGTATAAAAAATGTGCTTCTAATCCTTTATATCCGCAAGGTGGGACTTGGATCTACGATCGAAGCGGTTGGTGCCCAGGCATGGCCTCAGACCTTAAAGAATCTGACATTACACCTTATGTAACCCCCGGACAGGTAGCCAATATTGATTATACCATGTTACCTGATAGTGGTATCGGTACCTCTAATTATATTGTAACCAACCAACTGGTAACCTATGGCGACATGAACTTTACAACAGATGCTGCAGTAACTGATATCATGGCCCCAACACAAAAAATAGAATATGCCCGCGAACAAGCAATCTGTAATCATCCTAAAATTATAATTCGCAACACAGGATCTACAACATTAACCAGCTTGCGTATCGACTATTGGATCAATAATAATACCTCATTAAAAAGCACCTTTCAGTGGACAGGTAACTTAGCCCCTATGGCGCAAGAAGAAGTTGAATTGCCCGCTAACCAATTATGGGTAAATGTAAATTCGGCCAATAATACCTTTTATGCCGAAGTATCTATGCCCAATGGGGTAGCTGATATGTATAGCTACAACAATAAAATGAGTAGCGATTTTGTAATTACCGATGTAGTGCCTGCCGATTTTATTATTTACCATCGTACGAATAACGCCGCTTCAGAAACCAAATACGAATTATTTGATGTGAGCGGTGCCCTGATTTTTAGTCGCACCGGCATGAGTAATCTTACCACCTACCGCGACACCTTTCATCTAACACAAGGCTGCTACCGCTTTGTTATGACCGACACCGATGAAGATGGGATAAGCTTTTGGGCCAATAGTGATGGTGCCGGCGTTTTGAAATTTTTACGCAGCAATGGCACCACCTTAAAAACCTTTAACCCTGATTTTGGGGCTTCGCGCGTATATAATTTTACGATAGATTACCCATTGAGTTATGAGCAGTTGTATGAATCGCATGGGGTAAAAATTTACCCGAACCCGGTTAGCGATCAATTGAGTGTAGAGGCCGACGGTATCGAGAAAGCTACCATTCAGATTACCAATTCGGTTGGACAAACCCTTTCGTTACAGAGCGAAACGAGTGTAGGCAAACGCAATATTCGGTGAAAGGATTAGCCGCAGGTATCTATTTTGTGAATGTTCAAAACGGGAATCAACACTCTTCGCATAAGGTGATTGTAGAGTAGGTTATCGGTAATTTTTAAAAAAGGGTTCGCTAAAAATTTCTAATTCAGCGAACCCTTTTTTATATTGTGTAACCTACCCGATAGCGAATGAAACCCCTAGTGATAATTTTCATGCTGTTTTTGGCCTTTTGCCAACCATCGAAGCCCGAGTTCTCGGCGCCAAGATTACAAAAAATGGCTATTGGAAATAGCGGTTGTTCTGCCTATTTACCTGACACAAAACCTGCGCCCTTATTTGATATCTCCTATTCAGAAGACAGTGCAACCCTTTATAGCGGAGAAGTCATTTCTGGCGATTTTCATTTTGCGGTGATTACCGTCTCGCTAAAAGATATTTTACTAGCAAACCGAGCTGAAAAAGAAGATATGTGTTTGCGATATCTCCATTTTTTGAAGCAAAATTTCAACATCCAACAATCCAGTGGTTCTACCCAAGTGCAAACAAACAAAGGAGACACAACGATATATGGGGTTATGGACCATTGGGTAGACAGAGAAAAAAATCAATGGACGGTGAAAGCTTGGTGTCAGCAAAAAACCTTAGCGGTTATGATGTTATATGGTCCTAGAGAATACCCCAATGAGACCACCCAAAACAAATTTTTAAATAGTATTGAATTTCCGGCTCACTAGCGGGGCAACTCGTTGATTCTCATACCGCTTGCTCCATAAGCTTATTTCGCTTACCCGGTGCTATCGCCACGATCGCTTCATAGAAATCCTTGGCTGGCAACCCAAAAAAACTTTGCATTGAGGTATCTAAGCCTTAGCGTCGAATTAGTTTTTGATAACTCTTTTGATCGCCATGTTCGCAAATCAACAAATACATACCTGCGGGAATGCCACTCAACGAAAACGATTGTGAAACCTGATTCCAAGTATAGGTGCGCAGCGTTTGTGCTTGTAAGTTTTGTAATCGCAGCGTTACATTCTCATTCGGGAATCCTTGCAACCAGAAGGCATCAGCGGCAGGATTGGGATATACCGTTACATTCCATGCCGTTGCTTGTGGATTACTCACATCATCAAGTACATTTTTCACTTGACGGTAAAAGACGAGTCCACCCAATTTATTCCCCACCACCATCTCATACTTTCCATTTCCATCGAGGTCGGCGATAGCGGCCACACTACGCGAGGGTGTTTGTATCAGCGAATAATTAGAATCGATACGCGTAAAGTTGCCACCAACATTATTGATAAAATCATCATAGCGAGCAAGCGTGCCATCAACATTACCAATAACAAGATACTCCTTATTGGTTTCGTCCATTTTCGCAATCGTGGGCGCACAGTATCCATAAATATTACTCATATCACCTGCTTTAATACCTCCTAGTGATATCGTTTGCAGGGCTAGCTTTTTTACATTCGTCGTTGATGTGTCTTCGTAATAAATAATTTTACCCGTCTGGTTGCCCAAGAGCAAATCGGTGCGACCATCCTGATTGTAGTCGTACACCAAAGGAAAGCTATAAGCTCCTGCGGTTACACCCGATACACTATCCGTATAAAACATAAAATTGGGTGTTGCTACATTAGAAGTCGCATAGTTTTTATATACACTCACGCTACCGTTTTTATGTCCGATTACCAAATCACTAATTCCATCGCCGGTAAGGTCGCCGAACGTTGGAAACACCCCATTATAATTATTGGTACTCAAGCTTAAAAAATCGCGAGATACCAACTCGAACGAAATGGCAGCGCCTATCGTTGTGTTATGGTAATAAGCGATATGGGTATGAATCGTACTATTAGCATTGTTGAGAGCGGCTTCAGTGCCCACAAACAAATCGGGCTTTCCGTCTTTATCATAATCAAAAAATACCGGGTAGCTAAACGAGCCCACATCAATCATTTCGTCGCTGAGCAAACTATCGTGCTGATACACAAAATTAGGATTGAGGTCGCTGCCTATATTTTTATAAAAGGCCACTACATGCTCATTTGCTGCACTACTATTTTCGTTATGCGTTGTAAACAACAAATCCTTATCGCCATCATTATCAATATCGAGATGAAAAGGGGCAGGCCAGCTAGGGAGTTCTAATACATGGCCCGTAGCATTGTACATCGTATCTTGCAGAGCGTAATGGGCATTGGCACTTGTATTATCGTTAATCATGAGCTGCACATCGTTGTATGAAATATTACCGCCTAAAAAGTCGAGATCACCATCGCCTTCGATATCTAACAATACCAAACAATTGCCCGCATGGCGTTTGCCTTTATTAGACATAAATCCTTTACAAGAAGAGTTTAATACACAGGTGCGGTAAATCGACTGATAGAATTTACCATAACAATCACTCACCCATTGCATCTTCATGCTATCGCAAGGGAGTCCATCTTCGACCTGACTATTTTTTACATACACCAGGCGATTCCCATTCACATCAAAAGATACCACATCCAAATCGCCATCTCCATCCACATCTTGTATAGCCGGAATATCATCGGGTTGTACATAGACATTCACCAAACCAAATGAGCCGGGGAAATAGAGGTCTTTATAATAGGTAAACTTCAATTCACCCGATTGATAATAACCCTTATATACCGAAACGCCGGAAATGCCCTTATGAAATAAATCCGGAACGCCATCGCAATTGTAATCGCGCAACAGGAGATAATTTAAGATTGTAGGGAAATTTTTCTCAAACTTCGGCTCATAGGTATAATGAATATCGCCGGCTGTTCCGGTATTGACAAACGTTCGGACGATCAGATTGATATGATCGAATAATACTAAATCTTTTTTTCCATCTTGGTTGATATCGGCCAAATTCATCATCACCGAATTAATACCTCCGCACCATGGCGATAAAATAGGTTGTCCGTTTACCACGACCGATGCATCCTGAAAGGCATCATATACCCTCCCCTGCGATTGCGAATTGGCCGCAAAAGATAAACCCAGCAAGAACAAGAAAAGAAGAAACGACTTCAGCATATAAACATTTGAAAGGTGAATGTAAGAAACAACGCTGTAATGACGTCCATTTTAAAAATCCCGTTTGTTACTTCACCACCATCTGTATCGTCTGACGAGTTCGCTGTTCGAGCAAGACCGTACGGCTTTTTAATTCCTCGTCCAATACGTGTTGGGTATAATGTCGCACCGTAAATAAAAATAAATCTTCGTTTCGTTTCACTTCATAATCTTGCTCTAGGGCTTGTAATACCTGTATTATTTTATCTTCTTGGGTATCGATACAAGCCAAAAAACTGATAGCTGCATTTTGAATCAAGTTGATTTTGATTTTACAGGCATGAAAGAGAGTATAAATGCGACTCAAATTATCTTCGGTGATAAAGCTATAGTCGCGGGTAGATACTTGCAATAAGGTTTGTTTGGTTTTTAATACCATGATGGGCGGATAGGCAATAGCTTGATGAGTATTAGAAATACAGGTACCCGGTAAATTTTTGTCTAAAAAACACTTCACATACAGAGGGATATCTTTGTTTTGTAGAGGCTTGATGGTTTTGGGGTGAATGACCTGAGCCCCATAAAAAGCCATCTCTATCACCTCTTTAAAACTGATATTAGGAATAGGCACCGTGTTTGGAAATATTTTCGGATCGGCATTCAATAAGCTAGGTACATCTTTCCAGATGGTAACGCCTTCGGCATTCAGACAATTCGCAAAAATGGCAGCACTATAATCGGAGCCTTCGCGCCCGAGGGTAACGGTGGCATTTTCGTCGGTGCAGCCAATAAATCCTTGGGTGATAATAATAGACACCTTTCGAAATGCCTCATCAAAAATGGTATGGACTTGTTTTTGCGTGAGAACCCAATCTACTTGTGCATCCCGATAGGTATCGTCGGTTTTCATCACATCACGCACATCAATCCAAGTGCTATTAGCCCCTTCTTGTTGCAGGTAAGCTTCAATAATCAGTGTCGAGAGCAATTCGCCAATGCTTACCAACTGATCATAATAATAATCGTAACTGCGCACAGGCGCTTCGGCTAAAATCCACTCGGCCTCTACGGCAATTTCATCGAGTTTATCGCTTAGCGTTTGCGGATAGCCGCCCAATAAGCTTTGGGCGTATGAGATATGCTCGTTTTTAAGATCAGCAAATAATTGTTGTGCGGCAACGACATTGCCAAGACAGTAGGCATCGACAACCTTTTCGAGGGCATTGGTTGTTTTTCCTTTGGCTGAAATGACAACTAACAAAGGCTCATTGCCAAACTCGCGAATGAGTGCAACTACATTACGCGCCCTGTCGACAGTCTCAATCGAAGCCCCCCCAAACTTAAAAACTTTCATGAAAATCAGATTGCCTGCAAGGTAAGACGGGAAGGGCGTTCCTACTCTCAGTGTCGCGTTTTTTTTCGAGGGAGGAATCAGGAACCGAATTCCTTGCAGGCTGTTACAGCATTGTTGTAAGCCATACTCTTCAAGGTTTTTCGGCTTGGCTGTCTATATTTGCATCTCAACTTTCTCTTATGACCCTATCGTATAATTGGCTTTCGACGTATTTACCTGTTTCGCTCTCTCCCGAAACCCTTTCGGAGATATTAACGGCTGTTGGACTCGAAGTGGAGCATATGGAGAAAAGCGAAACCATTACCGGTGGTTTATCAGGCATAGTGATTGGAAAAGTAATGACTTGTGTACCTCATCCCAATGCCGATAAATTGCGACTTACCACTGTTGATATTGGTGGCTCGCAAATCTTGCCCATTGTTTGTGGCGCACCGAATGTAGCAGCAGGACTAACCGTTGTAGTAGCCACCGTGGGGGCAACCTTATACCCTAGCCAAGGGGATGCCTTTTCGATTAAAAAAGCCAAAATCAGAGGCGAAGAAAGTGAAGGGATGATTTGTGCCGAAGATGAAATAGGTCTGGGCGAAAGTCATGCCGGCATTATGATTTTACCCGAACATCTCCCAGCCGGAATGCCTGCTAGCGAGTACTTTCAGGTTCCTGAGCCCGATTATATTTACGAAATCGGTCTTACCCCCAACCGTATGGACGCCATGAGTCATATGGGGGCTGCCCGCGACATTTGTGCTTACCTCTCTAATAAAGAAGGCAAACCAATTGCCGTAAAAGTTCCACCAGTAACATTACCAGAACAATCTGCCTCCTTACCTATACAAATCACGATAGAAGATCATGCCCGTTGTGCCCGTTATGCCGGTATTTGCATCAGCGATATCACTGTGGCCGAATCGCCAGAATGGTTACAAACCCGACTCAAATCGATTGGCTTGAGGCCGGTGAATAATGTAGTCGATATTACCAATTTTGTGTTGCACGAATGCGGACAACCCCTGCATGCCTTTGATTATAATACCATAAGTGGAAATCACATTGTGGTAAAAACATTGGCCCAAGGCACGCCCTTTATTACCCTCGATGAGCAAGAACGGAAATTGAGTAGTGCCGATTTAATGATTTGTAATACCGAAGAGCCTATGTGTATCGCCGGTATTTTCGGCGGGTTAAAAAGTGGCGTGAGTGCAGAAACAAAATCTATCTTTTTAGAGAGTGCTTGGTTTGCCGGCGAAAGCATACGACTTAGCTCGCTGCGCCATGGACTGCGTACCGATGCCGCACAACGTTTCGAAAAGGGCGCCGATGTCAGTAGAGTGATTTACGCATTACAAAGAGCTGCACACTGGATAGTCGAATTAGCCGGTGGAAAAATAGCATCTCCCATATACGATATCTACCCACAGCCTAAAGCACGTACCGAAGTAAACGTCGACATACAATCTGTGAATCAATTGGCCGGTAAGGAGTACGAAGCCCATCGCGTGAAACATATTTTACAAGCCTTAGGCTTCGATATCTTACACGAAGAAGGCACGCAGCTGCGACTTGCTGTTCCGTTCTCAAAAACAGACATTAGCATGCAAGCCGATGTAGTGGAAGAAATTATGCGGATCGATGGATTAGACAATATTCCGTTTACCGGCAAAATTGCTTACTCACTGCCTGAGAATACCGTGAATTATGTACCCGAAGTTAAAAAACAACTCACACAAATATTGGTAGGCAAAGGCTTACAAGAAATTTTCACCAACTCAATTATCAATAGTGCCTATTACGAAGAGAAGGAAGGACTGGTGATGATGATGAACAATTTATCTGCCGAACTCGATTGCCTTCGTCCCTCAATGCTCGAATCGGGATTGCAGGTAATTGCTTGGAATTTGAATCGACGTAATAAACAGCTTTGCTTTTTTGAGTTTGGAAAAACCTATCACCGTCATGCCAATGGCTTTGAAGAAAAAGAACGCCTGTCACTTTATTGCAGCGGACAGTATCGTAGTCAAAACTGGAAAGAACAACAAAACGAAATTGACTTCTATTATGTAAAAGGATTATTGGATGCCTTGTTACAAAATATGAAGTTGGAATGGAAGGAAGAAGGCAATGCATTTCAACTATACTTTCAACGCAAACCACTTGGCAGCATTCAGCAAATTTCTGCTAATCAACTCGAACGTTTTGACATTAAACAAGGAGTATGGTTTGCAGACCTCGACTGGCAGATGATCAAATCCTTTTACGAAAAACAGAAGATCAGTTATAAGGGCATTCCGAAATTCCCAACGGTACAACGCGACTTGGCCTTGATTCTAGACAAACAAGTTCGTTACCAAGAAGTACAAGCTGCAGTTCGTCAAACAAAAAGTAAATTATTACAAGACATTCGATTGTTTGATGTGTTTGAGAGCGAGAAGCTGGGACAAAATAAAAAGTCGTATGCCATCAACCTATCCTTTTACGATGATACAAAAACATTAACCGATACCGAGGTCGATACAGAAATGACTGCGATTATCGGTAATCTCGAAAACAAAGTCGGTGCTCAGATTCGAGGTAAATCGTAACCTCTTGCTTCCTTTTATTACTCATACCCTTACTAAACATATATATCATGCACTTATCCGAACAGGAAATTATTCGCCGCGATAAACTCAGTCACTTAAAATCTATTGGCATCGATCCCTATCCTGCTGCCTTATACCCCGTTACTCATCATAGTGAATCGGTCAAGAAACAATACGCAGATAATAACAACGAAACATTTGATGTTATTGTTGCAGGACGTATACTCAGCATCAACGATAAGGGTAAGGTGTTTTTTATCAAGATTCAGGATGCAGAAGGAATTATACAACTCTATGTAAAACGCGATGATATTTGTCCGGATGATGATAAAACCTTATTTGATGAGGTTGTCAAGAAATCAGACTTAGGCGATATCATTGGCTGCGAAGGATACATGTTTACCACCAAGACCGGAGAGATTAGCATACATGCCAAAGCTATTACCCTATTATCGAAAAGCTTAAAACCTTTGCCCATTGTAAAACGCGATGAAGAAGGTAATGTATTCGATGAAGTAACCGATCCCGAATTTCGCTATCGCCAACGTTATGCCGATTTAATCATTAACCCGCAAGTGAAAGAGACCTTTCTAAAGCGTTCGAAAATGATTAACTGCATACGCGAATTTTTAAACGATTTACATGCCCTGGAAGTTGATACACCTGTTTTACAAAGCATTCCCGGCGGTGCAACAGCGCGTCCGTTTATAACGCATCACAATGCGCTTGATGTGCCTTTTTATCTTCGGATAGCCAATGAGCTTTATCTCAAACGCCTCATTGTGGGTGGCTTTGATTTTGTGTATGAGTTCAGTCGCAATTTCCGTAACGAAGGCATGGATCGAACCCATAATCCAGAGTTCACCATCCTCGAATTTTATGTAGCCTATAAAGATTACTTGTGGATGATGGAGACTACCGAAAATCTTCTCGAAAAAGTAGCCCTTGCCACCAATGCACAAACCAAAGTCATGGCATGGGGTAACGAAATCGAGTTTAAAGCGCCATACAAACGCATCAGCATTTACGACGCCATTCAAGAACATACTGGCTTTGATATCAGTCGCATGAACGAAGCCGAAATCCGTGAAGTTTGTCGCGAGTTAGGCATAGACACCGACCCGAGCATGGGAAGAGGAAAACTGATTGATGAAATTTTTGGCGGCAAATGCGAAGCGCATTACATACAACCTACTTTTATTATCGATTACCCGGTAGATATGAGTCCGCTTACGAAAAAGCACCGCAGCAAAGACGGTTTGGTTGAACGATTTGAGTTAATTATCAATGGAAAAGAAATTGCCAATGCCTATTCGGAGTTAAACGACCCAATCGATCAACGCGAGCGTTTCGAAGATCAGGTAAAGCTGATGGAAAGAGGTGATGATGAAGCCATGTTTATCGACCACGATTTTTTACGCGCATTGGAATATGGCATGCCGCCAACAGCCGGTATCGGAATCGGTATCGACCGACTGGCCATGCTCATGACGAACCAGTCTAGCATACAAGATGTTTTGTTTTTCCCACAGATGCGCCCTGAAAA